>DATIGB010000165.1:0-4475 GCA_035454985.1 Candidatus Nitrosotenuis sp. | reverse complement strand
CCTTGGAATTCTGTATGCAATGTACGTGCAGTCCATCCCGAGCGCATTGAACGCAGCATTGTGGATGCTTGGGGAAAGCGAATGATCTATTGGATCACCGATCACTGCAAAAGTCTTTGTCATCTTTGTTTTTGCAAACGTATGATTGATTTAACTTCATCTACGCTGAACTGACCTGGAGCAACTGGTTTTCCAAGTGAGACATACGTAAACGGGCTGCCAAGACTCATGCATAAAATGCGCGATATCCTTCCGTGGTCTCCCATGGAAAACGCAATCAGGTCCGCGTTCCGTTTTCTGTACAGCGAGAGCACAGTTGTTGCGTCGTTGATTGAATTTGCAGTGGTCACAATCTTTACGCTTTTTGATAATTTTCTCATCTCTTGCATCCTTGAGTTCAGTGCGGAATAGCTCGGGGTCTTCCTAAAGTCATGCCATGACACAAGAATTTGCGTTCCAGTTTTTCTCACGTATTCAAGCAGCGCTCTGTTCTTTGATACCGTTGAAAATTCCAAGTCAAGCAGGTATGGTCTGTATTCTGCAATTAGCTTTAGGATTGAGGCTCTGTTCTGCTCTGTTCCGGCAAACTTGCCGCCCTCTGATTTTGGCCTCAGTGTGCACACGCATCGCTTTAGCCTGTCGTGTACCAGCTGCAGCGCATCTGGAACCTGCTCTGGCCTGAGAAAATCAAACCTGATTTCTGCATAGTCTGATTTTTGCAGTGCCAGCCTCAGGGAGAACTGGATCCTTTTTGGGGTCGTTTCTGCTATGCTAACGCATGTCTTGTATGCCATTTCTTTTATTTTTCAAGGATGTATTCGTCTGATACTTCCATGCCAAAATGCCTGCCAGTAGCTGACTTTGCATGGACCATTACAGTATCGCCCTTTTTTAGATGGGTGACTGAGACTAGATGTCCTCCGGGCTTTACAAATCGTATGGTTTCTGCGTCCTGAGCTATGATGCCTCCTACCTCATCGCCAATCTGCGCCTTTATCATGAGCATCGGCCTTCTCTCAATCTTTGAGCGGCCGACAGTTGCGCGCCTTGCCCTCCCCTTGGAGTCTAAAATCAGGACCTCGGAACCTGTCTCAAGCTCTGACAGATATTTCGTAGTGCCGTCCGGTGCAATAGTGTAGCAGTGGACTGCCCCCGCATTCACTCGGAATGGCCGCGGAGATGTAAATGACGATCCTACCGATTCATTGTGGACCAGAAACAAAAAGTTTGATCTGCTGCCAATCAACATTCCCTCACCACGGTGCAGCATTGATGCCGTGTCAACGCACACCCTCTCGCCGTCGCCGACCTCTTTTATGTCAATTATCTTTGCCTCCTGCAGCTCAAAACTACTGCTTCCAAGATACACAAGTGCCTCTTTTGCCTCGCTGATTGAGCTTGCCTCAAATATTACGCCGTCGACACCTATCTCTAAAATGGAAAACATTTTTCTCACCTCCTCCGGGCTTCGAGCGGTCGCATAAATGTCGGTGTGGATCTTGTGCAGTTTTGCAATGATGTTTTCCAGCGGAATTATCTTCCAGTCCTTTACCTCTATTATGACAAAGTCTAGGCCCTTCTTTGCCTCGTCGAGAATTTTTTCTATGTCTGCGTTAGACAGGACCTTGAATTTTTTTCCAACCTTTCTGCCCTTTGGCCTGGACGAGTCCTTGTCAAGAACCACGTATTTTGCGCTCGGCGATGGGTAAATCGATACAAGTTTTGACTTGCCAAGAAGTTTTGGATCCAAGTATACGGTTTTAATTCCCTCGGCTTCAAGTGCGGCCAAAAACTTGCCAATCTGAGACTTGGCAACCTTTGGTAAGATGACAAGCTCCTTACTTTTTTCCAATTTGCTTCTCTGCTTCTTTTGCCGACTCGTTTCTGAAAATGATTCCAGCTAGTGCCTTGACCATCTGATCTGGTGAGTTGTGAGCAAAAATGTTGCGGCCATATGTCACTCCCTTTGCGCCGGCCTTCATTGCGTCCTCTGTCATTTGCAAAACATCCGCATCTGTCTTTGCCTTTGGCCCGCCCGCTATCACGACTGGAACTGGAATCGCTTTTACTATTTTTGAAAAAGAGTCGATATCGCCAGTGTACAGCGTCTTGACAATGTCTGCGCCAAGCTCTGCTCCTATTCTTGCAACATGCCCGACTATTTCGGGATCGTGCGGGTTTTTGATGTTCTCGCCTCTGGGGTACATCATTGCAAGCAGTGGCACCTGCCACTTGTGGCATTCTTCTGAAATCCTTCCCAGCTGTTCTAGCATTTCCGGCTCTTCTTTTCCGCCAACATTGATGTGGAGTGATACGCCGTCTGCTCCAAGCCTTAACGCCTCCTCAACGCTACCTGTTAGCATCTTCCTGTTTGGGGACATTGAAAGGGAGGTGCTTGCAGAATAATGAACTAAAATGCCAATTCGCAACGACCTTGGCAGTGATTTTATGATTCCTTTGTTAATTATGATGCTAGTCAGTCCGTGGTGCTCGCATTTTTGGATTACTTCTGATGGGTTTTGAAGTCCGTCCACTGGACCACTTGAAATTCCGTGGTCCATCGGAATGCAAAGCATCTTGCCCTTGCGCAAAATCCTGTCCATTCTTATCTGGAATCCGCTGACCATGCCGGATCTCCTCAATGCGCCCTAATTAAAAATAACGTAGCGTGATCAAACTCGGAATCGGATGTTGGCATCAAAAAAATCCGTCAACCGCAGGCCCAGCACAGTCAGGATTAAATAATATTGAAAAACCAATAAAATCACACCAATTGAGCCAAATCACTGAACAAATTCATTCAAGCGATATTGGCGATGTTTTAGAAAATTCATTGCGCAATATCCGACCGTCACTTGGTGACACGCTAAGGCTGCTCAAATCAGAAGACGTGCACCTGATGGGTCTGGTTGCAGGACATATCACACAAAAAAAGTTTGGAAAAAAGGCGTCCTTTGTCAATAACATAATTCTGAATTATACCAATGTCTGCGTCACCGATTGCAAGTTTTGCGCGTTTTATCGGCCGCCGGGAGATTCCGAATCCTATACTTTGACACTTGATCAAATTGAAGCTAGGATCAAGGCGTCGTGGGATCTCTTCAAGATTCGCCAAGTCCTGATTCAGGGCGGCCACAACCCAAATCTTGGAATCGAATACTATGAGGACGCGTTTAGACTGATTCGAAAGAAGTTTCCAGAGATAGGGGTGCACGGGCTGTCCGCATCGGAAGTCGACATGATATCGAGAGTAGAAAAGACATCCACAAAAGAAGTTCTCTCCAGACTAAAGGACGCAGGGTTGCAGTCAATTCCGGGAGCCGGCGCAGAAATTCTAGTTGATACAGTAAAGGACATCATCAGCCCAAAAAAGATCACAAGCGACGAGTGGCTTAGAATAATGGAAGAGGCTCACTCAATCGGGCTGCCTGCGTCTGCAACGATGATGTATGGCCATGTCGAGTCGCTAAACGATGTGGCAGAGCACTTTGAGAAAATTGTAAAGCTGCAGCAAAAGACCAAAGGGTTCATGGCGTTCATTCCATGGAGCTTTGAGCCGAACAACACCTTGATGCAAAGGGAAAACCTTGTGACGTATGGCGTTGGGGGAATGCACCTTTTGAAAATGATTGCAATATCAAGACTTGTCTTTAACGGCCTGATTCCTCACATCCAGTCTTCATGGCTTACAAACGGCGTGGGGATGGCGCAAATCGCACTGAAGTATGGCGCAGATGATTTTGGTGGGACCCTGATTGGGGAGGAAGTCGTCTCGTGCACAGGTGCGCGCTCAACTGAACTGACCGGCCAGAAAATTATCGACGCGATTCATCAGATTGGATACCAAGTCGAAGAGCGCGACAATTTCTACAACACTGTTAGGATGCACTAGAGTCCATAACTGGACCACTTGGAATCGACAAGTTTCTTTGTTGCCTCATCCACCTCGACTTTCTCCTGTATTTCGCGCTGGAAGCCCTCCTCCTTTGTTTTCTGCGTCGCGTCAATTCCGAGCTTTGAGCCAAGGTTCACAAGCGGGGACGCCGGGTCAAGCGTATCTGTTGGAGCGTTGTTGATGATTACGGTGTCTCGCGCAGGGTCTGAGCGCGTAGTTATTGCCCAAATCACATCGTCCATGCTGTGGATGTTGATGTCCTCATCCACTACGACAAAGACTTTGGTCAGTGCAAGCTGTCCTAGGCCCCAGAGGCCCATCATTACTTTTTTTGCCTGTCCTGGGTAACGTTTTTTGATTGAAATGATTGCCATCCCCTGGAACCATCCTGCAGCTGGCATCGCAAAGTCAACCACCTCTGGCTGAAACATTTGGATAAGCGGGAGAAACGACTGCTCTATTACCTTTCCAATGTATGCGTCTTCCAGAATCGGCTTGCCTACAATTGTCGTGAGGTAGACTGGTTTTTGCCTTCTCATTATTCCAGTCAGCGTAAATGTTGGATATGGCTCCTTTGGGG
>DATIGB010000164.1:0-4795 GCA_035454985.1 Candidatus Nitrosotenuis sp. | reverse complement strand
GCAGGCGTTTTGTTTCTCATATCAAGGACAAAGCCAGAAAGAATACTGCACGAAGTCGACTGGACCACGCTCATATTCTTTGCCTGCCTCTTTATCATAATCGGCGTCGGGAAGGAATCTGGACTTATTGACGTGTTGGCAAAGACATCACTTGATGTTACAAAGGGCAATCCATGGGCGAATTTCTTCATGATAACGTGGGTATCGGCAATTGCAAGCGCCTTTGTTGACAACATCCCATTTGCGGCAACCATGATACCCTTGGTAGATATCCTAAATCACAATCCTACCATTGCTGCGGAATTTAATTATGCAATTAGTCCCTTGTGGTGGGCGTTGGCTCTGGGAGTAGGGCTTGGCGGAAATGGCACGCTTATTGGTTCCAGTGCAGGAGTCATTGCAGTCGGGCTGGCAGAAAAGCAGGGTCATCGGATTACCTTTAACCAGTTCTTCAAAATTGGGTTTCCATTCATGATACTGACTGTTCTGGCTGGCAGTGTTGTGCTGATGCTTGACGTAATGCTAAGACTGTAATCAATGAATTGGCCATAATTGCAATTTGTAGCGGCAAGAAAAACCGTCTTGAAAAATGAAATTGTGCAATGCGTGTGTACACGAACCCCTCAACTACACTGGATTCAATCCCAAGTCAAAAACAGGCAGAGTCATTTGGCGGATTTGTAATACATCTATCTATTTTTTCTTTTTCTGTTTGATTTTCATTGCTGGTTTTGGTTCCAAAGCTTCTTGGATTCTCCTTGTAGCGATCTCGTTTATGAGCTTGTCAATATAGTGTGCTTGCTTTGAGTCCATGTTGAACTGATACATTGTGGCGTTGCCAATAGTCCGTGTTTTCACTACGACGTCTTGAGCCTCTAGCTTTTTGACGTCTAGCAGTGCGGTCTTAAATGAGATACCGGAATATTTTGCAATATCGGACACTGAATAGTCCCATCGTTTATGTGTCGAAAGAAAGTCAAGTATCTTTGAGCTTGCGACTGGAAACATGCTTTCAAGTGGGCCGTCAGGCATGGCTTTGGTACTTGGTTTTGTACGTATCATGATCTTTGTGTGGTAAATTATTATATTAAACTTACTAGATCTATGTAATCTAGTACATAATTAATAAATACACTGACGACGTAGACTCAACATGGTCAAACAGACCATATCAGCATTCATTTTGGAAAAAATGTACAGAAATAGAGTCATTGGTGGAAGACACATCTCGCTTGAAGATTTAAGGACTGGATGTCCCTCCCATGAACGAGGAAATATAGAAAGAACTCTCAAAAAGCTAGTAAAGGAGAATTTGATTGTGCAACATCCTACCTCATACGGAATGCAGTATGCGCTAAACCCTCAACGAATAGATGAGATTATGAAGATTCTAAACATCAGATAGATTGAAAATAATTACAGACGGACTTTCCACTTTATCTTAAAAAGACATGGTCTCCATCTGTTATGAATGCGTGCTACAGTAGTTCCAAGTCTGCATGGCAAATGGCAAGTAAAAGAAGTTCCTACACCAAAACCTGAGATCAATCAAGTTTTGATTAAAGTCAGAGCACAATCGCTACTGGTACAGAATTAGGAGAATAGTTTCTTTACCTTTTCAAGCTCGGCTTTGATAGAGTCAATTTTTGCATTTACGTCGTCAACAGACTTGCCATTTTGTATCATGCTTCGCAGGTCTACTCGCAAGAACAGCTCAATTTTCTCCATTTGCTTGAGATCTTTGGCTGCAATTGCACTCTCCACATATTCGTAATTTTCCAGATACGCTGATGTTGCAAGTGACAGTGCGTCATTTTTGTCTCCACTGCCATATTTTGATGAGACTTGGTCTAGCAGCTTTTCGATATTGTTTATTGTAGATAGAACTTCATTGTTCTTTGTTGTTGGTTGCCCTGCCTTCCAATTTCCCATCATGTTTCCACCCATCATGTTGTTTCCCATCATTCCTTGATTCATCCAACCAGAGTCCATCATGCCTTTCCAGTTGGTACTGTTACTCATCCAAGGGCCTATCCAATTTTGCTGAAACTGTGGATTGCCCATCATTGTGTGCATGAATTGCGGATTGCCCATCATTGTATTCATCATGTATTGGCTCATCTGCGGATTGCCCATCATGGCTCCCATCATCTGATTCATGTACTGAGGGTTGTTCATCATTCCCATCCAATTGTTAAACGCTTGCGGGTTATTCATCATGGTTTGATGCCACTGGGCCATCATTTGCGGATTGCTCATCATTTGCTGCATCTGCTGAGGGCTCATGTTTGCAAAATTGGGTTGACTTGCCTGAAAAATCGCATAACCTACTCCGAGTCCTGCAAAGAATACCCCTACTGCAACCCCGATCAGTAATGCCTGGTTTGCCATTGAATGGAGTACGCTTTTTTCTTTATTATATCCGGCACCAAATTATCAGATTTGGGTTTTAGAGTTCCCATAGTTTTAGGAGTACTAGTGCAGAATCCTAAGAAAAAACAATGAAAGAATTCAAAAAACATGCAAGTCTTTTTGATTTTTTGTTAAAAAATCATCTTATCACGGAAACTGAGTCGTCTTGATTCAAAGTGTGTTTTAATCCTGCCTCAAGAACTTGATTTACAAGTCCTGAGAAACTGATGTTGTTTTGCTCTTTCATCATTTGGTATTGCTTCTCTTTTAGACGTCTGTTTAACTCAATATTCATTGCAATTGTAACTCTAGTCCAATCTCGCATGGTCATATCAAATATCTCCTGAACTCAGCAAATAAGAAAAAACAAAAAGTGGCAAATACATAGTGGGAAGTAGGGGAAGCACTATGCATTCGCCACACAGGCATATGGCATTGAAGCTATGCTGTGTGTGCAATAGTGATACACATAGCGGATTATGTTCTCGCAACACTTGCAAATTCTCTCAACTGGGAACTTGCATTGTTTGCAGCTTGAAACTAGTAATTCTCCGCCGCATTTTCTACAACTTTCGTCCCGCATTCTGCAACCACCTTACGCTTTGTTGGATTTTTGAGACCAGGTTTTGAGGTAGTTTTGGTGCACTGAACATATTTCTCACCTAATCGATTGTAACGGCTTTTCCCTTTGGCTTTTGCTCGATCAGTCTGAATGAGACTTCGAGTATGCCATTTGCGTATGTTGCTTTGGTGGAATTTTCGTCGACTTTGTACTTGAGGGGTATTTGTGTCTGGTATTTTCGCTCTCCATGTTCTGCACTTATTTTTGCGTACTTGCCTTCGATTGTCACTTTGATGTCTTTTTTGTCAACCCCTGGCATCTCTGCCACAAGTTTGAGCGTGTTACCGCTTTTGTCAACTACCTCGTCAACAAACGGCTCTCTCACATCAGATGTTATCAGGCCAGGATCTGGGGTTCCATACTGCCTGATCAGAGGCCTTCCATCATTTCCTATGATCATTGAATAGCTATAGGAATATGGCTGCGTGAATGCATGTTTTGTACTTTCAAAGTCGTCATCCATGTTAAAAAATCGGTCTGACAAACTTCGAAACATTTGGTCGAGTTGGTTATCAAACCACATATTTGATCACTTGGCGTATGTAATACACATTACATTATTTAATTTTTTCTGTATTTGAAATAATTAAATTACATGTTTAGTAATTTCTTACAAAAATTTATAAATAATTTTGTTTAATTACTGCACTGGTGATTTTATGACAACACCACAGATAGTTCTTCTCAAGGAAGGAACTACACAAACAAAGGGTAATGATGCCCAGAAAAACAACATCAGCGCTGCAAAACTGATTGGCGAACTGGTCCGCACTAGTCTCGGTCCACGAGGAATGGACAAGATGCTAGTCGACACATTAGGAGACGTAACCATCACAAATGATGGCGCAACCATTCTCAAAGAAATCGACGTGCAGCATCCAGCTGCAAAAATGATGGTTGAGATAAGCAAGGCAACAGATACCGAGGTTGGAGACGGAACGACCTCAACTGTGGTTCTTGCAGGAGCCCTGCTAGAAAAAGCAGAAGAGCTCATAGGCAAAAACGTACATCCAACAGTCGTCGTGGATGGCTTCAAGAAGGCATCCGAAAAAGCAATTGCAGAGCTACGACAAATAGGCATCAAAGTCGATCCACTCGACAAGAAACTCCTCAAAAAAGTTGCAGTGACTACACTGTCATCAAAGCTCGTTTCATCAAACTCTAACGAGCTTGCAGACATTATAGTCGATGCAATCTTGTCCGTAGCAGAAAAAGTCGGTGACAAGTACAAAGTAGACATAGACAATGTCAAACTGGAAAAGAAGGGCAGTTCCTCAATCAAAAACACCGAACTTATCCACGGAATAGTTTTGGATAAGGAGGTTGTTCACGGAGGAATGCCAAAACGCATAGAGAATGCAAAGATTGCATTGCTCAACGCACCACTTGAAATCGAAAAGACGGAGTTTGATGCAAAGATAAACATCAACTCCCCAGATCAAATGCAGATCTATATAGACGAGGAAAACAAGATGCTCAAAAAGCTTGTAGACAAGATAGTTGCATCTGGCGCAAACATCGTCTTGTGCCAAAAGGGAATAGACGACATGGCGCAGTATTATCTTGCAAAAGCAAACATCCTTGGAGTTAGAAGGATCAAGGAAAGTGATCTAACCAAGCTTTCAAAGGCAACCGGTGCAAGAATTGTCACCAACATCAACGAGCTGACAGACAGGGATCTTGGCTCTGCAAAGATTGTTGAGGAAAGACAGGTAGAGTCAGACAAATGGGTCTTCATCGAAGGATGTAAGAATCCAAAAG
>DATIGB010000163.1:0-7345 GCA_035454985.1 Candidatus Nitrosotenuis sp. | reverse complement strand
AGATACGGAAAGTCTACCCTGTCTGGCAAAAGCCCCGGCAGCGGATCAAATATTGTGATTACTCTGCAGTTTTTTAGTTTTGTAAATTTTTCGAGCATGGACTCGATTATTTTTGTGTCGGAAAACCAAAAAAGAATCACGCTTGCATCGGAGATATCTGACTCCAAGATGTCCTGGCACCTGAACTCGGAATTTTCAAGTTTTGCAACCTCTTCTGCCTGCAAAATTTTGTCAACATCGGAATCAATCCCGACTGCCTTTTTGACGCCAAACTCTTTTAGTGCTATTGCTATTCCGTTTCCAGTGCCGCACCCAAGATGGTAAAATATGTCGTCATGTCCAAGGCCTGCCATCCTAAAGACATCCCTGATAGAGTCATCCAGCAGCTGAATCTGCTCGCCGGTAATGATGGACTCTGGGAGCGATGAAATGTATTCCTCAATTTTCACAACATGGGCTGGCCAATCAGAAATTTATTTCCTTGTACTAAATTCAGATTATTCTCTGATGCCTTCTAGTGCAGACACTGCCTGCCATAGGGTGACTCGCACGTACGACGGTATGTTTGGGTCCTGTGATACGTCATCGAGCTGGCTGATTGCGTTTGCTGCGCGAACCGATATGGAATCCTGGCTTGATCTTAGGCTTGAAATCAAATCTGTGAGGTGCTTTTTGATGTTCTTTGGGGTTGTTGGATTTGCCGCTACCTGTACTAGTGTCTGTATCGCCTGATCAAACGATGTTTGGTTTTGCGCCTTTTTGTCTGCCATAGCCGATCAAGTATTGCAAATGACTGCTTTAAAAAGTGTGCACCTATACTTCCACAAAAACGCTGTCGGACTCTACAACTATCTGGTATGGTTTGAGATCTCTTATCTTGGCTGGAAATTTTTCAAGCTTGCCTGTTGTGCAATTGAACTTGGCCCCGTGCCATCCGCACGTTACGACTCCTCCCTCAAGGGTTCCCTCCGCAAGGCTTGCCCCGGCATGCGTGCACGTATCGTCGCATGCATAGTAGCTGCCGCCGATGTTTGCTACAAGGATGTCGCGCCCGTCCACTGCCACTTTTTGCATCGAGCCTGGTGGCATTTCCGATTTTTTCCCAACTATTATCTTGCCCATGTTATGGGCTGGTTCTGATTCGTTAATAATTTTATGGTATAAACCGTACTGTGTTTTCTATTTTTCCAAGGCCCTGGATTTCCATCTCTATTTTGTCGCCATCCTGCAAAAAGACTGCGTTTGGCTTGTTTAGCATCACGCCGGCAGGCGTTCCTGTAGATATGATGTCTCCTTTTTCAAGCGTCATTACCTTGCTCAGCTTTGATATGATTGATGGAATCTTGATGAACATGTTTGACGTGGAAGAGTTCTGCCTTGTCTGGCCGTTAACCTTGGTTGTAAGCTTCAGGTTTTGCGGGTCTGCTATCTCATCGGACGTCGTAATCCACGGGCCGCATGGCGCAAACGTGTCAAAGCCCTTTGCGCGCCCAAACTGCTTGTCCTGCGCCTGAACGTCGCGTGCTGAGACGTCATTTAGAATCATGTATCCAAATATGGCTCCCATGGAATCCCTCTCGTCTACATTTTTGCAGTTCTTTCCTATTACCAGCGCAAGCTCCACCTCGTAGTCAAGATGCTTTACAAAGTTCGGACAAACTATCTCAGAGTCGGTTCCGATTAGCGTGGTTCTTGGGATCAGAACTATGGCAGGATCGACTGGGGGCTCTAGGTTTTGCTCTTTTGCATGATCGATATAGTTGAATGCAAGACAAATTGTCTTTGGCGGGTTTGGGATTGGGGCCAGAATTTTTGCATCCGACAGACTCACGCCGTAGTCAAGCTCTGGCCTCTGGGACATCACCTCGTCATACCAGCCGTCAAACAGAAACTCCTTGATGCCGATTGGTATTGGAATTCCTGTCTTTGTTATGATCTCTTCTTTTGTTGCAATCTTGCCGTCCTTTACAAATCCATACGTTTCCTTGCTGTTTATCAAAAATCTGCCTATCTTCATGGTGTGTCACTTGTGCGTGTAGATTGCCTGCAAGACAGAGTCCTTTCTGCAATACCCGAACCTTACAAACTGTATTTCCTTTCCCTCCTTTAGCTGTGAATAATGTTGTTCTGCAAACACGTCGATTTCCTCAAGGCTTTTCTCGTTGAACTGCTCCCCGATGAACAGCTGGCTTGGAATCAGAATTTTTATTTTTTGCGCGTCCTTCTGCACCACCCACAGTGCCTTTGGGATTTGCGCCTTCATTTCGTCCCCCGTGTAGTCTGCCTCCAGCGGCTCTGTGCCTGTTATCTGGATGTTTCCAAGTCCCATGAGTCTCAATTCGTCACCTGCTTTGAGATTTTTTATGTCTTCAGATTCCACGTACAGGTTCTCATCTAGCGTGATCTGCCTTGCGCCCATGTCCTTTGTTGGGTGGTTTGGCAAAGTTATGGTGTGCGGCATGCCAAGGACTCTTACCTTTGCGGGGTTTTTCACCATGTGCAGCCTGATGCTGTCTGAGTCTATGATTTTTCGATTCAACGACTCTAGTGTATCAAATGGCGCAAGCGTATCTGCCTTTGTAAATCCAAGCGACAGGACAAACTTTCTGATTGCCTCAGGCGTAATTCCACGCCTTTTTAGAGCCTCAAGCGTTGGGAGCCTTGGGTCGTCATATCCTGACACCTTGCACTCCTCAATTAATGGCCTAAGCACTCTCTTTGAGACCGGCATTCCCTCAAAGCCAAGCCTTGAAAATTCTATGACCCTTGGCTTGCGCATTTTGAGTGCGTCCAAAATGGTATGGTACAATTCGTTTCTCAGCTCGTATTCTTTGGTTCTGAACGCGTGGGTCACGCCGTCGATGCTGTCCTCCACTGCGACCGAAAAGTCGTAGCTGGGCCAGACCCGGTACTTGTCCAAAAGAAGCGGGTGCTTTGCTTCTATTATTCTGCACATGACTGGATCGCGCATTACCGTGTTTTCCGACTTCATGTCCCCGCGGAATCTGACTATTGCCTCGCCTTGCTTGTATTTTGTGAACATTTTTTCCCATCTTTCCAGGTTCTGTTCCAATTCGCCGAGGCTGCACTTGCAGGCCTTCATCTCCCTTCTGTTGGCGCTGACTGTTTCCTGCTTGCATGTGCACAGATATGCGAACCCGCCGTTGATCAATTCAAGGCATTTTTTGTACAGCAGCTCGATGTCGTCTGATGTGTTTTTGACCCTGTCGTATTTTACGCCGAGCCAGTCAAGCCCCACCTTGATTGCCGCATAGTATTCCAGTCGCTCCGCTTCGGGGTTTGTGTCATCAAACCGCAAGATGAGTTTTCCGCCGTACATTTTTGCGTACTCCTCGTCAATTATTGCTGCCTTTGCGTGCCCAATGTGGGGGTACCCGTTTGGCTCTGGGGGAAACCTCGTTACCACACTTCCGTACTGCGCGCCCTCTAGTGGCGGCAGGCCGTCGCGCTCTTCCTTTTTTGGCTTTTCCGCCAGAAGGTCGGGAAACTCTTTTTCAATTTCTGATCTCTGCTGCTCAAAGGGCATCTGGTTTACGGAATTTACAATGTTTGAAATTATCGGCGCAATTTCCCTTACCTGGCTCCGCAGCTCTGGAATGCTGCCAAGGGCTTTTGAGAGAATTATCTTGTCCTGTGTTTTTCCCTCGTGCTCGACTGCGTTTTGCAGCGCTAGCTTTCGTATCTTTTCTTTTGTAGTGTCATCCAACTCTAAAGGCTCCTTTTTACAACAAAGTCAAGCAGTGAGACAAGCTCCTTTTTTGCGGCACCAGAATACGGCGCAAGCGACCTGATTGCCATATCTGCGTAGCGGAGCGCCTCTTTTCTCACGTCTTTTTCTATCTCAAGGGAGCGCATTGCGTTTACTGCGTCGTTTATCTGTTTTTTTGTAGCCTTTGTGTTCCCAAAGACGTCTAGGATCATCTTCTTTGATCTTTTGTCCGCCTTTTGTATTGCAAGTAAAATGGGCAGTGATTTTTTGCCCTCGCGCAGGTCGTTGCCTACTGGCTTTTTTGTAATCTTTGGGTCACCCAGCACCCCTATGTAGTCGTCAGTTATCTGAAACGCCACGCCGAGGTTCTTGCCAAATGACGCAAGGTTCAGAATGTCTTTCTCACTGCCCATTGCGCAAATTGCGCCCATTGCGCATGAGACCTCAAAGAGGGCGGACGTCTTTTTTTCTACCATTCTGATGTATTCTGATTTTGTTGGAATTTTTTTCCCCTCTGCCATCCTTATGTCAAGCACCTGGCCCTCGCAGACATCTACGCATGCCTTTGCAAGTCTTGCCACCAAACGGCTGGACATGTTTTTGTCTTTTACATTGTCTATCGATATTATTTCAAATGCCTTTGAAAACAGGACATCGCCGGCCAAAATGGCAAGCGGCATGCCGAACTTGGTGTGGACGGTTGGAACGCCGTGGCGCATTTCGTCATTGTCCATTATGTCGTCATGAACCAGGGTAAAGTTGTGCACCATTTCTATGGCCGCCCCTGCAGGCAGGGTGTCACTTGCCGAGCCTCCCAGCATCTGGCAGCTTTTGATAACTAGGTATGGCCTGAGGCGCTTTCCGCCGTTCACTATTAGGTGTGCGGCAGCGGAATACAGCTCATGCGGACTTCCGTCGAGCCTTGCAGCCAGGTACTTGTTTACTATCTTTGCGTTTTTTGGAAGGCTGGATGTCACTTGGTAAGCCTCCAGTTGTTTGTTGGAAAGTGATAGCTTAGTGATTTCTCAAGGGCTGACTTGAATTTGGGGCCGATCCATTTGTTCAAGACCGGGCCGTGTTTTCTCATCATTTCCTTTTCTGATTCTGGCAGCAAATACAACGCAACCACCATCCACGGACAATATATCTGTGGATTTTTTTCCATGTCCGAGTACAGCTCGTCGCTGCTCATCCACCTGATCTCGCTTATTTCGTCTGGGACCAGCCTTGTCTGGAATGACTCTGATACGTGGCCGACCAAGGTGCCGCAGATTTCGTTTTCCGAGCCGATGTTTTTGTACGGGACGTGGTACTCAAATTTGAACAAATAGTCAAGCTTGCACGCAGCGCCGATTTCCTCTGGAAGCCTTCTTTCCGCAGACGAGACATACGTCTCGGATTTTCTTGGGTGGCTTGCAACCGTTCCGTCCCAGTCGCCTGGCCAAAGCATCTTGGAGCTGCTTCTGCGAGTTAGCAGCAGTTTTCCGTCCCCATCAAATAACAGAACCGTAAACGCCCGGTGCAGCTTGCCGTTTGGCAGGTGGCACTTTACCTTTTCCTCAAACCCGATTGGGTTGTCGTTTTCGTCAACTAGGATCAAAAGTTCTTCTGCCATCATGCGCCCCTGAACATGGTTCCCTCAAACTTGCCTTTTGCGGCACTGGTGATTCTCTCCGGCTTGTTTCCGTTCACAAAAAAGACATCTAGCCCCATCTTTGAAATTCTTGTTGCCTCCTCCACCTTTCTTTTCATTCCGCCTGTGACATCCATTGGAATGTCCTCTATTGAAACTTGATCACCGTCCATTTGGCGGACTAGCCTTTTTGTCCTAAAGTCGGAGTACAGCCCGTCCACATTGAGCGCAAAGATGGACAGCCTTGGGCGCAAGACCTTTGCAAGAATGCTCATTATTTTGTCGCCTGAGAGTATGTATGATTTTTTTGCGCCATACCAGAGCGCATCGCCGTATGACACCGGAATCAGTCCCGAGCTGGCAATCTTTGCAATTTCTTTTACTTTTTTTGTAATGGGTCTGTTTCCGGACATAAAGTCAGTTGGCGGAAGGCAGTATGGGTTAAGCCTGTTTTTGATTAGCGAGTCCAAAATAATTTTGTCAAGCTGGATCATCGAGTTTTTTACTATTGATACGCCGCGGGGGGAATATCTGTCTGGTTTTGTGTGCATGTCGTATTTTACAGACCAGTAGTGGCCAAACGAGCCGCCGCCGTGGACAAGTATGATGGGCTCGTTGATTTTTTTTAGCTGCCTTGATATCTTGTCTATTGCAGAAATCCTTGGGGAAAGCGGCCTTTCCTTGTTTGTGATGACGGAGCCGCCGAGCTTGATGAGAATCATGTTTTTCATCGAAATTCAGTCAGTTAAAAAGTATCCATCTGTTTTACGCCGAAATTTGCCGTAGCCCCTCTGTATCTATTTTTGCAGAAAAGCATTCGTATTTTTTTGCCAGCGCGTCCAGTGTCTTTTGCAGGTTTGATCTGTCGGCTAGCGCAATTATGCATCCGCCGTCTCCTGCACCTGTCAGCTTTGCGCCGTACGATGTGTCTTTTACCAGACTGATCATTGTGTTTAGTGTGTCATTTGAGACTCCGATTTTTTCCAGGAACTCTTGATTTTGCATCATCAGCCTTCCAAGCTGCACCAGGTTGTTTTTTTGCAGGGCATCAAGTGCGCCTTCGATAAGATCTGCTTCCTGCACACACAGTGATGAAAACGTTTCAGGTTTTCCGTCCTTGAACTGCCTCACCATGGAGACTACCTTGCTTGTGGAGTGGACGATTCCAGAGTTTGCCACGACGAGCTCAAGCCTTGGCGCGCCCTCGAGTTTTTTTGTGTGCCCGTCCTTGCTGTACTCTAAAATTCCGCCATAGGTGCACACAGTGCAGTCGGCACCGGACGTGTTTTCAAAAATGGTCCTTTCTGCGTCAATTGCGATTTTTAGGATTTCTTCTTTGGTGTGGCTCCCAAAGAGGCCGGAAATTGATCCTGCGGCTGCGACACAGCAGGCAGATGATGAGCCAAGCCCGACGCCTGATGGAAACTCGGATCTGACGCGTATTACTATGCCTGACCCTGAGTGAAACTTTGCAAGCATTTTCTGTGCAATGTACACCAGGGGGCGGAACACAAGGTCCGCGTTTTTGTACGGCTCGGATTTTTGAACTACCAGTCTGCCAAGGCCCGACTCTATGTCTATGGTGTCTGTGTCTGCCAGCTCCGACTCTACTGTGATTCGCCTGTCTATTGAGCACAGGACTGCCTTTCCACCGTACACCACAAAGTGCTCCCCGAACAGGATTATCTTTGCAGGCGCCGATGCGATGGATTTCAAGTGAAAACTATAGCTGCATATCCGACAACTGAGCTCTTGTCGCCTGTTATGTCGCCGCTGGTTGCGTATTTTAGCAGCTTACCTTTCGTTGCCCCTAGTTTTTTACATGCAACCATTGTTGTGGCGATGGCCCCGTATCCGCATGCGCTAACCCTCCTTTCGTGTAGTGTTTTGTAGAATTTTTCGACATCCAAGTCAAGTATTGGCTCAATGAGCGCCTTGTCCTGGCTGTGGGCAAACTCGTTTGGCTCATAGTGGGTAAAGTC
>DATIGB010000162.1:0-3900 GCA_035454985.1 Candidatus Nitrosotenuis sp. | reverse complement strand
ATCATCATAGGCCTCCCTTAGCCTGACGTAAAAGTCGTCCATTCTTGGCGAAATCGTTGCGAATGCAAGGTAAAAGTCCTCGGCCTCTCTGAGATAGCGAGTTATTTTTTCATGTCCTGGGACATTTGCAATAAATGCCATGTTGTTTATCCTGTCTGCCAGCTTGATTGCCTTAACATCATAATCCGATTTTAGGAGCTTTGAGCAATAATCCCTAAAGCGCTCAGACCCGCGGACATTTTCGTCAAAGTCTATGTACGCATCCAAAGGTTTTACCTTCAGCGTTGTTGCTACGCCGTACACATATTCCCCAAACCTGTGCCTGAAGTAGGCATCAAACTCATACGACTTGGATGCGTACATGTCCAGAATTCTCTCGTTGTCTTCCATGACATCATGCAGAAGGGACGATGCGATTTGGAGCGTGGTCAGGAATTTGTTTGCTGACTTGTAGTGCCTGATGACGTCGATTGTAACGGGAAACACGTGCGTTTCCAAAAAGGGAGATACACCGTCCTCTCTTTTCACTCCCGAATGAACCTCTTGGGACTCCTCGATTGCGCTTTCAATAAACCCGTCCACCCTTATTTTTGCCTCGTTCTCAATTACGTCGATAAGGTCGTCTTTGCTAAAGGACTGGATCTTCATGGGATTATATCGGCTTGCTGACTCAAAAACATGATCCTTGCGTTTTATCCGGGCGACATTCAACGCTTATTTGATTTTGACTACGATTCCCTTTCCGAAATCCGGCGCAAAAATCGTATAATCGTGTACGTTGATTATCTGCTGCATGAACTTGGCATTGTCCATGAACTCGGTGTTGTATATGTTCAGGACAGAAATGTTGTGTTTTGCAAACAACGACTGGATGAACTCCTCGATAAGTAACAGATCCGATTGCTGTTCCTTTGTAAACCTGTCATGGTGTACTACAATTCTTGCTGTGTGGTTCTTTGCGGTTTTCACAAAATCCCCAATTGTCCTGGTGATGTGATCTTTTTTCTGATTGGACATGTTGTGAATTCGTAGGCTGTTTGCCTTGAAGCTTGCAACGTTGATTCCAGCCGACGCCATGCCTGCCTCCGCATCCGGTATGGTGTCGCACGAAATGTAAAGGCCCATCTGGCCGTTTCTGAGCCCAATGTCCAAGAAAAGGAACCCAAGCGATTTGGCGTAATCCGGCTCCTCGTAGAACACAATAATGCTTGACTTGTCCTTTAGATCCCGTATGAATTTTACCGGCTCGCCTTCGTTTTGTGACAAGAGAATTCTCAGCACCCAGTATCTGCAGATCCCGTGTCTGCAAATCTGAATGGGCTGGGCTGCTTTCTCTGGGCCTGTTTTGCAGTCATGGAATCACGTCTTGTCCTCTCCAGAAATGTTGACCGTGGTTGATTTTGATTTCAATTCATGACGAATCTGCTTATAGCGCTAATAAGATTTTTGGTGAATTGTAAATCTAAAAAACACAAAAGGCAGTACACGAGCAGAATCATTTGCCGATATGCTGATTTGTCTTGTTGGTTAGGTAGGAAATCATTACCAATCTAAACCTGCAAAGGGCAGGACTGGCTATGATTTTAAGAATCTGGGACATCTAGGATGTTAAGCCATGCTTTATGTGGACTGTACCTTAAAACATTTCTACTGAATTCGGACAAAGTCTTATATCGATTCTTGACCGCCTTCAGTCAAATGAGAGCAGTCTTTTGCATATGTGTACTTGTTTTTGGAGTGCTTGTGGCACCGTTTAACTCGTTTGCGGAAATGCAGGTGCTGCCAACAGACAAGGGAACTGTCAAGGTTGGGCTTTCCACGGTTCCGCAAACACCTGCACCTGGGGCAACAAAGCTAAAGATTGACTTTTTAAATCCAAAGACAGGTGCGACCCAAGACCACATTGACTACATCATAACCGTAACAAAGGACGGAAAATCCGTGTTTGGGCCAATCCCGCTAACTCATACCTCGATTGGGACAGTAACAATTCCAGTTGAGCTCAAAGAAAAAGGAGAGTACAAAGTTACAGTTGACGTACAAGGCGTGTTGTTTGTCCCGACATCCGAAAAGGCAACGTTTGGCATAATGGTGGGCAAGTCAGGCGTCCCGGCGCCTCCAGCCAAGGCTGACACCGCAAAACAGTCCGATGCAAAAACGTCAGACAAGAACGCCAAATCCAACACCACAGGAAAAGTATCAGTCAAAATAGATACAAAGAAACCAGATGCCAAAACAGCCAAACCTGATGCCAAGTCTGCCAAAAAGGCCCCGCCAAAAAAGCCATAGTTCTGTCGTTTGAAAAAGAACACACTCCAAGATATAAGAAAACGAGCCCAAATCATTCCACCGATGCAAGACAGCCAAATCATCTGTCCAATCCCTGACGAATGCAAAGAGGTCTCACCCTCGCTAATCAAGCACATTCTGGTGCCGTTTGATGAGTCGCAGATTTCGTATCGCGCATTCGAGTTTGCGTTGGATCTTGCCAAGAAATACAACTCAAAAATCTCAATCATCACTGTGATCTATAGCAGCATAATGTCCAGCTCGTTTCTTGACATGGCCAGCCACCAGACAATAATTGAGAGAAATAAAATTAAGCGCATGCAGTCGTTGTTTCAAATTCTACACCAGACTGCAGAAAAGTTTGGGGTGGTGACCAAATCCGACATGATTCCGTCCGGCCACATCTCTGATTCGTTACTGGCGTTCTCAAACCATCATGACGTGGATCTGATTGTGATGGGGACAAGAGCAAGAGATGGCCCAAGGCGATTCATGCTGGGCAGTGTGGCAATAGACCTTGTGCAACGAGCCAGCTGTCCTGTGATTCTGGTAAAATAGAAACCCACGGCACAAAAATACGCCACTGAAATGTTTTTTGAATAATTCTGAATCTACGATGATCTTGGATACTTTTCTTTTGCTATCTTGGCGTATTTTTCCACATCTTCATCCGATATCTTTTCAAGCACTTTCTTGCTGTCCGTGATTTTTGCCATCTTGATATGCTTTGCCTCTTCTCTCTGCTCGCCTTTCATGTCGATTGCGGCAATTGCCAGCGCAAAGGCGTCGTCCACTGACATGTCTTCTTTGTAGCTCTTTTCCAAAAACGAGTTTACCTCCTCGGAGCCCGCACCGATTGCAACTGCCGAATATGCGACAAATGTTCCGCTTGGGTCTGTAACGTAGATTATGTTCCCGCGCTGGTCGACTCCTGCAACGATCAGTGCAACACCAAACGGCCTAACGCCTGAATACTGGGTGTATTGGTGACACTTGTCTGCCAGGTGCTTTGCCACCGTTTCAACGTCTACCTGCTCGTCATAAATGAGCTTGTGGCTCTGTGAGAACGTTCGTGCGTCGTCCACCTGGGTTCTTGCGTCTGGAATGTACCCTGCCGCAGCAACTCCTATGTGGTC
Source organism: Candidatus Nitrosotenuis sp. (assembly GCA_035454985.1). Classification (GTDB taxonomy): domain Archaea; phylum Thermoproteota; class Nitrososphaeria; order Nitrososphaerales; family Nitrosopumilaceae; genus Nitrosotenuis. The sequence goes on along the minus strand of DATIGB010000162.1, from coordinate 475 downwards.
GTCTACCTGGAATATTTTTTGCGTGATCCCAGCTGCTTGGAGCTTTCGTGGGATCTCTTCTACTGCCATGATGACGCCGTCTTTTGCCATTATTCCAATTGCGAGCGTTCCCCGCTTTACTGTCTCGATGGCATACTCTACTTGGTATATTCTTCCGTCCGGCGAATACATTGTAGGCGTCATGTCATAGCCGCGTGCTGGCATCATAATGACTCAGCTAGCCCCGCTGTCAATTTAAGCGTTAGTTGCATCCCTGCCTTGGATTGTTTTGGATGGAATGTGGAGCAGATTTGGAAATAGCGTTTTATGCGATTGCGCGATCCTGTATGGCATGGAACTGGCTCACATACGGCAGTTGGCAAGGCAAAGATCGTCCTCGCTAAGACGCAGGCCCGATCGAGATGCGCGGCGGCTTTTACTGTATGTCTTTTCAGGAACAAGGGGCGGCTACACGAGGCTGAAAATAATATACCTG
>DATIGB010000161.1:0-8298 GCA_035454985.1 Candidatus Nitrosotenuis sp. | reverse complement strand
CAGGGCGATATTTCTAATCCAGAGCATGCTTGAGGATGCCGGAGTCGATGTCAATACCGGAAAAGTTGATCTTGGAGTGCTCCAGGGAAGGCCTCACAGCGAGGTATCAAAAATGCAATTGTTCATGGACGTGCTAAAGTCGCTTGAAGGCGACAACAAAACTCCAGTCGAGGAAAAATTATTCGTAAAGGAACTTGCCAAAACAACCAAGTTCACAGAGGAAGAAGCTAAAAACTTCATTAGAAGAATGCTACGTGAAGCATCAATTTATGAATCCAAGCCTGGCCACTATAATCGTGTATGAAAGTAACCGACTTGTCGCTGGCGGATTCTACGCTAGAGTTTCTTAGCCAGCAGGGAATTGCCAAATTATATCCGCCACAGGAAAACGCAATAAACGCAGGACTGCTGGATGGTGCAAGCATTCTGGTGTCCTCCCCTACCGCAAGCGGCAAAACACTGATCGCAATACTTGCAATTATCAACTATCTGTCAAAAAGCAGGGGCAAAGCAATCTACCTTACGCCGTTGCGTGCACTAGCATCAGAAAAGTTCTTGGAGCTAAAAAAATTAGAGGGGCTGATTCCTGGCAAAAGAATCAAAACAGCAATCTCTACAGGGGATTTTGACTCTGTCGACAAGGATGCGGAAAGTGCAGACATTGTGGTTCTGACAAATGAGAAAATGGACTCCCTTATACGACACGGAATAGAGTGGCTTGATCAAATTGGTCTTATTGTGGCAGACGAAATACATCTTATTGGAGATGCAGATAGGGGCCCGACCCTTGAAGTGATTCTCACAAAACTAAAGGATCTTGAAAGCAAGCCACAAATTCTCGGACTGAGCGCAACTGTGACAAATTCCGATGAGATATCTGAGTGGCTTGGGTGCAAATTGGTCTCAAGTGAATGGCGGCCAGTACCTCTGACCGAAGGCGTCTTTGATGGCGGAACCGTTCTGTGGAATAATGGCGAGTCGTACGAAATCGAATCTAGCATCAGGGGACCGCCGGTGGATTTATCGCTTGACACAATAAAAAACGGGGGACAGTCATTAATTTTTGCAGAAACGCGAACCCGTTCGGCGTCACTTGCAACAAAAGGCGCAGACGCAGTCTCAAAATTTCTTTCCGATTCTGAAAAAAAAGACCTTGAGAAGATTTCAGCAAAACTGCTTGATGGTAATGAGCACACCGATTTAATCAAGACACTCGCGGCGCTCTTAAAAAAGGGGGTCGGCTTTCACCATGCCGGACTGAACCAAAACTGCAGGGAAATAATAGAAAATGAATTCAGAAGTGGCAAAATCAAGCTGCTTGCCTCGACCCCGACACTTGCAGCCGGAGTGAACCTTCCTGCAAGGAGGGTCGTAATATCAAACATTGCAAGATATGACGTCAAGTCAGGAGCAAACAAACCAATCAGTGTTTTAGAATACAAGCAGCTGTGCGGAAGGGCAGGAAGACCGCAGTATGACAAGTATGGCGAGGCCGTAATAGTTGGAAACTCAAACGCATCTGATCTGATAGATTACTATATCAACGGAACCCCAGAGCCAATCAAATCCCAGCTTGCAGATGATCGCGCCCTGCGAACTCACATTCTAAGCCACATAGTCACAAATCCTGGAATCAAAGCCGAAGACCTTTTTGATTTTTTCCTAAAAACTTTGGCTGGCTTGCAGACAAGAAAGAACACGCTCAAGTTTGCAATAGACATATCCAAGAGGTTTCTGCTGAACGAAGGTCTCATAGTGCAAAAAGGTGAAAGGTTTGCCGCAACGGAATTTGGCAAAAAGGTATCTATGCTGTACATTGATCCGGTGACTGCAATTTACTTTAAGAAAGCAATAGAGGCAGTATCTGAAAACAAAAATCACACGCTTGGACTCTTGCATCTAGTTACAAGCTCAGAAGAGTTTTTTCCTAAATTTTCGCTAAGAAACAAGGATTACGAAGTCCTCAGCGTGCTGCTTGAAAATCACTCATCGGAGCTAATAGAGCCAATATCGGAATATGACTGCTCAAGAAGCCTTCTTGCGCTGCACTCATGGCTGAGCGAATCCTCGGAGGTCCATCTGTCTGACAGCCTAAACATAGAGTCCGGAGACATGCACCGGCTGGCAGAAACTGCAGACTGGCTCGTCTACTGCCTTTATGAGATTGCTAAATTACTTGGGCGATCGGATCTGCTGGAAGAAATCTCCACGCTACGAAAAAGGATCACATACGGCATAAAAGAGGAACTAGTCGAGCTTGTCCAGATCAAAGGAATAGGGCGAATCCGTGCAAGAAAACTGTATGATCACGGCATAAAGAACATTGAGGATCTGAGAGTAATTCCGACAAAAAAGCTTGCAGAAATAGACAAAATTGGTCCAGTAATTGCAGATAATATTAAATCCCAATTGAAAAAAAGTTAGGTGATTGCAAGAACTAATTGAGGCTCTAATCGTTTCGGTCGTCGCTTTTTTTGTTGTTTATGCAATAACCCCGCTTTTGATACGCGAACTTGGAAAACGCAAGCTTGCAGTGCCAGACGTCAACAGAATTGGAGGTGCAATGATACCGCGACCTGGAGGACCTGCCATAGTTGCCGGAATACTGATTTCAGAAGCTGTTCTGTTTTTGGCCTTTCCATCCGATCCAAGAAACATAAAGATAGTTGCCCTAATGATAACCACATTTCTTGCCTTTGTAGTCGGATTTATTGACGACAGAAGGGTTTTGGGAGGATGGTTCAAGCCGCTAGCCCTTGCAGTATCTGCAATACCGCTTGTCCTAATTGGAATTTATGATCCGGCAGGCGTTTATGATCCAAATCTGGTTTTTCCACTTTTTGGCCCTGTCAAGATTCCTGCACTGTACATTGGAATCATAATTCTGATGATACCGATCACAGGAAACACCATTAATTCAATAGATGTGATGAACGGGATTGCAAGCGGATTTATGACAATCGCAAGCTTTTCTCTTACCATTGCACTGCTCATAATGAAAAATTATGACGTTGCCCTGATTAGCTTGCCTTTGGGGTTTGCATCGCTGGCATTTTACAAATATCACAGGTTTCCCAGCAGGATTTTCCCAGGCGATTCTGGAGCCCTGACTCTTGGGGCAATGTATGGCGTCATTGCAATAATTGGCCGCGCAGAAGTCGTTGCGGCAATTGCGCTTCTGCCTGCCGTCATTAACTCGTTCTTGTTCCTCTCCAGCGTAAAGAAAATAGTGGAGCACAGGCAAATAAAAAACCCAACAACACACACAGAAGACCACAAGATCATTGCGACGACAGAAAAAGACGCGCCAATTACCCTTGTGAGGCTGCTTGTTGCAGGAAAGCCGCTCACCGAAAAAGAAATAGGATTTGCAATTTTCCGGCTGGCTGTATTTTCCGGAATTTTGGCCATAATTACGGCATTTCTTATGGAGATAAGAATTTGAGACACGCCTCGATGTACCTGTTCATTGGAGTGATGTGGCTCCTCATACTGGCTGGAGGCGGCATACTAGTCGTTGCAGTTTCTAAAATCGCGATATCTGGATATGGAAATACCGTTGACTTTCTAGTGGCATCCGTAATCAAGGCAGTGATTGCAATCTCGTTTGTTATTGTATGGATTGTCGTGCTGACCAAGCTAAAAAACAGAATCTTTCAGAAACAAATTCTGTCTTAGGATTTCCATTCTTTCTGCTTTCTGTCGTATTCCTCTCTGGAATACCTTGCCTTTGCAGGAACGCCTGCAACAAGAACATTGTCTGGAACATCCCTTGTGACAACTGCACCCATGGCAACTATGCTGTTTTGGCCTATTGTCACCCCTGCTTTTATTACAGCGCGTGAGCCGATTATCGCCCCGTCCTTGATTGTAACTCCGATCATTTTGCCGCTTGGCGGATACGGATCATTTGTCAGCGCAGCAGCAGGGCCGATGAAGACGTTTTTGCCAATTCTTGATAATGGCGGGATGTAAACCATGCCCTCTATCATCGTGTTATCACCTATGACTACGTTATAGTCAACATGTGCCAAAGAGCCAATCTTTACGTTGTCGCCAATCACCGTGTTGTCTCCAACATACGCAAAATGCCAAATTCTGACGTTTTTCCCAATTTTTGCAGTCTCTGAAACTTGATTGGTAACCATAACTACACATGCCATGGTTTTGCGTGCTTAATTATTTTTTCAGGCAGTGTTTTTTGATTTTTATCAAGAAATTCCATGTCTTGCCCTTTGTCACGCAATTCATCAGGCAGCATTATGGGTATTTCCTCAATTATCGGATAAAATCTGGAACACTTGCTGCAATACAGGGCGCCCTCGACTACGACTTCCGCTTTTGACTCTGTCTCAAAAATCTCCAGCGGGAACTGTTTGTCAATTGGACATACAAGTATGTCCATCATTTTTTTGTTCATCTTAGATTCAGGTATATTGGTACGCCCTTCTGGCTTGATAAAAGTGCTGCCTCTGCAATTTTTGTTACGTTTAAGGCGTCTTCTGGCCTTACTCTGAGACCTTCCTTGCCCTCTATGGAATCAAGAAAGTTTTTGATTTCTATCGTAAGGGGCTCTGCTTTTTCTTTTCTTGGTATTTCTGCTCCGTGGTCTTTTTCGATTCTGACTTCCTGCGAGATGAAATCGGCTGAGATTATGCCGTCGGTGCAGACTGCATTAAAGTGCCTGACCCTTGCAGGTGTAATCCAGTTGGATGATATGATGGCAACCTTGTTGTCTTTGAAGCCAAGCATTATTGTGGCAAAATCCTCATGGTCATGTCGTATTTTGCCGGACCTTGCAAATACTACCTCCGGTGTGTCGTCAAAAAGCCACATCGCCGTATCTATGTCGTGAACCGCGGTGTCATAGATTATGCCGACATCCTTGATGTGGAGCGGCATTCTGTTTTCGCGATGAAACTCAAGCATGATTAACTCCCCATATCTTTTCGATTTGACAAACTCTTTGACTGCCTCTACTGCCGGATTGAATCGCTCAATGTAGCCGCATGTCAAAAAAACCTTGTTCTTTTTGGCCATCTCCAAAAGAGAGGTGCCCTGTTTTGACTCGTACGTCATTGGTTTTTCAATAAAGACGCTCTTTTTTTGCTGGATTAGCTTTGACGCAATATCAAAGTGCGTCGATGTTGGGGTGCAAATGAACACCGCATCAAACTGCGCCTCCTTTAACATGGAATCAATTGAGGTGTAGTGACTGACGCCGTATTTTTCTCCTGCCTCCTTTGCTCTTTTCTGATCTGCATCGCAAACTGCTGCCAAAACCCCGAACTGGGAAAGAATCCTAGCGTGATTTTTTCCCCATCCGCCAACTCCTATTTGAGCTATTTTCAAACTAATACACCGAGGTTATCCAGCTGGAATATTTCTCATTCTTATTCATTACCACGTCGAGGTACGATGACATTATCTGTTGAGTAATCTTGCCTGCCTTGCCGGCCCCAATTTTCCTGCCGTCTATCTGTGTGATTGGGGTAATCTCTGCAGCCGTGCCTGTAAGAAACGCCTCGTCTGCAAGATACAGCTGCCCCCTGGTGATTTCTCGCTCCTTTACTTGGTACCCAAAGTCTTCTGCCAATCTAATGACTGAATCACGCGTGAGTCCCTCCAGTGCGGACGAGCTCAATGGGGGGGTTAGCAGTTTGCCGTCTTTTACCATGAAAATGTTCTCCCCTGGCGCCTCGCTTACATTGCCCCGTAAATCCAACATGAGTGCTTCATCGTAACCGTTCCTCTTGCATTCTTGTGTGGCAAGTATGGAATTGAGATAGTTTCCGCCCATCTTTGCAAGTGGAGGGGATGAGGCATCGCTGAACTTCCTCCAGGAGGAAATTCCTACCCTTATTCCATTTTTATTAAACAAGTCGCCAAACGGGAAGGTGAACATTGCGACATGAACCGGGGCGCTCTCATTTACGTACAAGTTAATTCCGTACTCGCCGACAAAATAAAACGGACGAATGTAGCATGATTTTCTGATCTTGTTTTTTTTGCATAAATTAATTATTGCATCGGCCAATTCGGCGTCTGTGTACTTTAGCGATATTGAATAGAATCCGCCGGAGCTTCGAAACCTTTTGATGTGATCCTCAAGTCTGAAGATGTTGAGGTTTTCTGAGTTCCAGTACGCCCTTATGCCCTCAAAAATGGATGTGCCATAGTGAATAGCGTGCGTTGTGATTGGAACCTTGGCCTTCTCAAGTGTGGTGTATTTTCCGTCAAACCAGACAAATTTTGAAATGCTGGGCTTCATAAGCACTCTCCAAATGCGTTATTAATCTATCTTGTCTTGAGCCCGTTTTTTGGGAACTTCATTCCGGCAATTCTTGTAGTCATGTCTTCCATGACGGCAAACTTTTTCACGGTTTCCCAATTGTCCTCGATGATTTCTATTACTTGTCGCGGAACATAGTTTTTCCAATCAGTGTCTTTTCCCATCGCGGCGTCATACAATTTGCCTTTGACTGATGATGCAGAAATTTCCTTGCGCGTGCCGACCTTTGGGTTGAGTCTGTACATTTTGAGCATTATGCCCTCTATTTTGTCTCCCGTATACGTGAAATAGTCGCCCCTGACTCCCCGTAGAATTTGGCTCCTTAACTTCCATGAGTATGGTGAGAGCAATGGGGGAAAGTACTTCAAAAATGGCGTGTGAAACGTATAGTCTGACGATACCTCGATGGAATCGCCAAAGACTGATTCTAGCATCCTTTTTCTAATTTCAAAACTGAATGGGAAACTCCGGCTGTTTATCTCGGTGCCGTCTTTTAAAAAAACTACCGGCATGACCATCACTTTGGCCTCTTTTTTTAGCTCATCAATAATTTCCACATGTGCGTTTGTGACGGGATTCAGATGTGCAAGGTAGATTGCAACAGTCAATCATTTTTCTTAAATTTCTGTCATATTTCAATGCTTGAAAGTGGGGACGATGGGACTTGAACCCATGATCTCCAGCGCCCGAGGCTGGCAGTATACCAAGCTAACCTACGTCCCCAAAAATGGGACTACGCCATTCAATATTATTTTTGGTATCTATCCGTATGACTCGTACTTGACCTCAAAACCGCCGTCTGGTCGCTTGTTTCTTTCAGTCACGAATCCTTTAGCACTAAGAAAGTCCATGCACCCGTCTATGGTTCCCTGCCAACCACAAATGTAGAACATTGTGTTTTCAGGGGTGATCTTTTCGCCGATTAGCTGTTCCAATGGGGACGGATCACCGTCTTTTGATCTTAGGAAAGTTTCAACTCTTCCGACTTGGCCGCTCCATGATCTGTTGAACCATTCTTGTGGGCGGCTGATTGCTGCGCGATACTTGAAATTCCACTTGTCCCTTCCTCGGTCTAGGCTCTCGATCTCCAAGTCCGTAAACAACTGCTTGTAACTTAGTTCATCAACATAGCTTGCGCCGTGGAGCACTACTAGCTCTCTTTTGTCCCCGACATCGTGCATGTGCTGCGCATAACTCACAAAAGGCGCGATACCTGTGCCGCCGCCAAGACAAACGATTCTCCTTTCGTCTTTTTCGCCGTTTGGCAACTTGTCATTAATCAAAAGTGCGGCACCTGTTGGCTTTATCCAAGTGACCTCGTCACCTTCCTTTGCATTGAAGAGCTGTGTAGTTAAACGGCCTGGCAGTGGTTTTCTAACCCAACGTATGACAAGCTCAACATATTTTTTGTTCTCTGGATGTGATGCGATTGAATATGCTCTTCTGATTACCTTGCCCTCGCTTGGAACATTCATGCCCAACGTTATGAACTGCCCAGCTTTGTATTCTGGTACTATTCCGTCATTTGGAACCATCCTGAAAATTGCCAAATCTTCTTTTAATAACTGAACATAGGTAAGCGTTGCCTTGTTTTCTACTACCACATTCAGATCTTAAATCCGACGGTTAAATATTTTATGTTGGATGATTATCAAGAAATTTCACTTTAGTTAAACGTTAATAATCAATTCATGAAGTCTAATTGTTCAGGATTTTATTCTGACGGTGGGCCGGTCGTCTAGACTGGTAGGATACGCCCTTGGCATGGGTGAGATCGAGGGTTCAAATCCCTCCCGGTCCATCTATAACTTACTTTTGGCATAATCCAACAAATTTCTAATTTCTGGATCTTCTTTGGAAAACTCGTCTAGTTTCTCAATGGCAGTATGATCCCCGATATCTATTGCTGCCTTTATGGCGCTATTTCTCACCTCTGGGTTAGAGTCTTCCATGCATTTTTGGATTGCATGAATTGCCTCTGTCGCCTTTAGGTGTCCTAATGCACC
>DATIGB010000160.1:0-10445 GCA_035454985.1 Candidatus Nitrosotenuis sp. | reverse complement strand
GTACTGTGTACGTTTGCATCCATATCATAGACTGTCAGATAGAGAACATCCCTTGTTCCCAGGGTTTTCTTGTCAAGCGCCCCACTCATTACCCAAATTTCTTTTTCAGGGTCATACGAGATGTCAAAAATTATTTTATTGTTGTTGAGAGCCAGGTTTTCAGTGAGAAAATTCCTAAGTTCCTTGATCTTGGCATCGGCATCTACAAAATTGCCATAGTCTACAAGATCATACACGTTACGTTTTAGTTCCTCAAAGTCAGCAGAATGCTTCTCAAAGTCAGCATTGTAGAACCTGGTCGCAAAGTCAGATAATTTCTCCAGTTGTTGTCGATACTCGATTCGTTTTATCTCGTCTACGGTATAACCAACATCTGAGCCAAACGGATCGTCAGTGTATTTTTTGGATACCTGTTGCCATTCGGCAGATAGTTTTCTTACAAGATCATCGGCTCCGTCCAGATCATTTTTTACTACAAGGTTGCGTACGGTGTTGAGTCGTTCCTTGAGCGAGTTTGTAAAGTCAGTGTATCCCGGAAGGAACCTGTTATGTGTAGTCCCCAAGTCGGCCAAGTTTTCAATCGATTTTGCCCTTTGCAAAATGTCCGCGGCGCGTATCTTGTATGCGTCCTTTGTGTAGGAATCAAGTTTTGTTTTTATTTGCGGTTCGTTTGTGCTTGCCCAAGAAAGCAGGACTTCGATTTTATCAATTCGGTTCGTAGATGGGTTTCCTTTTTCAAGATCAATTGCCGTGTTTATTGCCTTGAGTGCGGTGTTTATCATCGCAAGGCTGTCATAGTCTGCCTGTAGCTCCGCTTTTGCCTGCAGTTTCTCATAGTCAAACTTCATTACAGACAGGGGATTGCGTTTTTCTCTCAGTTCGTTTATGGTGCTATCAAATTTCGAAACAATGTTGAGTATATCACTCAAAGAACTGGCGTTTTTTACGTCGTCCAGTAAGGATTCAAACGATTTGACCAGTTGTTGGTCAGCGTTGTTCTTCTTTGAAAACTCGATTGTGCTAGAGATTCTTGATGATATTTCTATTACGTTTTTCATGTCAAGTATTTCCTGCTTGACAGAAAGAATGTCGTCAGGAGACGTGGCGCTGCCAAGGCGCGATACCAGATCATTTAGGCGCGGCTCAATCAGAGTTGCAAGCTCAGGCTGCTGGTCGCTTGACGATACGAACCTATCTACTTTGTCCAGGTTGCGCAAAAGCAGCGTTGCGTCGTAAAGTTTGTCCACCTTGTCCTTTTGTTCAAGGAACTTTTCCATGCTTTCCTTTGAGGAGAGAGACTCTCGCATTGTGTCCCAGTTTGTTCTTATTAGACGCGTTAGGTTGTCATCGCTCTTGAGCGTAGCATCCAGCGTGCGCGTCTTTGTCAGCATGTCTACAAGATTGTTCAGTTCTTCAGAGTAGACTGGTCCGGTTCCCCTCGCAAAAATAAACCCAAGCTGTTCTTGCAGTTGCCTGCTCAGAATAGAGTTTGATTTTGTCATCAAGTTAAGCAAAATTGCGTTCAGCTCCTCATATGTCAGGGACTGCTGCGTGGGTATTTTTTGCGGATCAACATTTATGATTTGCACATAAACGTCGTTCAGAGCCCCAACCGCGTTTTTGTCATCGCCAATTTGTGAGTAGAACATGGCGCCGTAGGTCTGCCTGTCGATCTTTTTTGCTTCTTCCGCATCAAGTGTGCTTGCATCAACAAGTGTCTTTGTGCTCTCAAGCGCAGATTGTATTGCAGGTCGAAGTTTTGGGCTTACGTTTGAGACATCGGACTCATCAAAATACAACGCCAGCAGATCAGCATAGATGTCGCCTAGCTTTGAGACGGTGTCGGCTTGCGAGGATTTTGTTTGGTTAAGTCTGTTTTCAAATTCCGCAATCTGGCCTTGGCTGGCTTTAGTAATGGAGTTTATTTTTGATTCAATCAGGCGCGCTCCCTGATCAGAGTAATCAGATATTGATTTTCCTTGGAACCTTTCATCCAGCAATTCAAACGTGCTTGTTTTTGTAGAGTCGCCATAGAAAACTTTAACCTGGTAGTTTCCTGTCAGGCCGCAAATTCTTCCAGACAGCGGAATTGCATCGGTGATAAAATGCCCGTTTGAAATGGGCTTTATTTGCTGGATTTGACACAGATCGCCGTTTGGATTTGTTATTTGTGTCACGACTGAAAGATCAGGCGACACTTGAGCCACTTGCCCAAATATGAAAATCTGTTCGCCCTTTTTGTAAGTCCCAAAGGTGTCAAGAAGAACGATTGAGGAGGTTTGCCCGTGTACATACGAAGGAATAAGCAGCATTACAGACAGAAACAGCGCAATACCAACCCGTCGCACAAAGATCAGGTGGTCAAAAAAGACTACTTAAGGGTTAGGCAGAATTTGCCCCAATTTTACGCAATCACGACTTGCTTTAAAAAGACGTAGTTCTCGGTATCCAGGTTTTGATTGATGTCTTTGGGCCTAAAGCAGAGGTCATGGACCTGCTCCAATGTGCGGGTCCCGCATTGCACGCAGATCATTGTTACTGGCTTTCTGCATTCCGCGCAAACGGTGCATTTTGCAAGCTCTCCACCACATGTTCTGCAGGATTCGTCAGGCATTTTTTTCTCAATTGAAGTCGAGGCCGTTTTGAATTTAAGACTTGAGTAGAATTCGTTCGAATAAATCATCAGCGCTGCTTTTGCCGGCGCGCTCTAGATTTTCGCACATACACAATGATGCCAATAATTACAATTCCAAGCATGATTGATATCAGTCCCGGATTTTCTATTTTTCCTGTTTTTGGGGAGTTTTGCACTATTGTTTGAGTGTGATTCTGAGAATCGGCAGACACTGCAAAAACGCTTGTCGTGTAAATGTCAGGTTTGAGGACAGAGTCAGATATGGCATATAATTTCAAGTCGTTACCGCCAGGCATCATTTTTTGTGTTAGTGTTTCAGAGAGCGTAATTTTTGCAGTGTTGTTGTTTACATTAAGGACGCCAAGGTCTATCTCCTCTCCTGCCCCGGTACTTACAGAATAATAGATTTGGGTAGCATCACTTGTTTCGATTGGGATCTCAATTGGCTTCCCCAAGACGATTTGTTGCGGCATGTCTATCTTGGTGATTCTTGGCAGACTGACGTTTTCAAATTTTTTCCAGTATCCAGCTGCAAACGGATATGTTGGATCATCAAACGACCTAACAGTTATCGCCCTTGCCTCAGGAGAATAATTCTCAAGATAAAACGGGCCGTTGCTTATTACTGCGTGGTTTTTGCTTTCTATCCACTTTATTGCGGATTCGTATCTTGAATCATAATGTTGGAAAACATTGTCAAACGGCAACAGTGCTGCGGGAATGTAGTTTGTTTTTTCAAAGTCACTTAGCGCCTCTTTTACCAGCGATGCGTCACGCGGCACTATTAATGAAAGCCAGTTCAGGTTTTTTGCCTGTGCGTCAGTCCTTGAAAACGAGGCCTGCCCGTCAATGACTATCTTTTCCATCGATGCAATTATTTCCCACGGCACGACTGGCCAGACGCTTGCCCATTCTGCAATCTCAGAGTCATCAAAATGCCAATAGTTGACATACACCTCTATTGTGTGGTCGTTTATCGGTCGGATTCCAACAAGTGTCTTTTGTGATTGGCTTGCCTGAGGCGAGTATGCGGAATCAAAAGTCTTGTCGTTTTCAGTTTGCGGCGAGCCCCATTCAGACGAGAAATATGCAGAATACAAAACATCCAGCATGTCCATTTTTTGCCCGCTGTGCCAGTTGCCCCAAGTAAGATCAAATGTGACTTTGCTTGTGGCAGTCGCCCCAGATCCCACCTTTGCCCATTTTTGGGACATGGAATCCCAGGTTATTGCATCAGGCGGAACGTCAAGGTGGCCGTTAGGCCCCGCCGTCTCAACCTTCCAGTTTTCACGTACGGAAAAGTCTTCACCAGAGTATGGGTTTTTGAAAATTCCAGGGTCGTAAAGCAGATCCCAAATGTTTTTACTGTAAGCGTCAGTCAGCCCGCCAATTGGGTTCCATGCGCCCTGATAGATTTGCTTGACGCCGATCTTCAGACTGTCATCGTTTGTTCTTGCGTTGATTGGCGTCAGTCTATTTGTTATGCCGCCCCCAAAATCGTTTATGACTCCGCTAACTCTTTTGTTTGTAACGAACGGATCAATTTTGCTTGCAAGAAAGACCCTGACTGATTCCCTGACTCCCTCTGAGACAGCATCTCGGATCAGGCTTTTCCTTTCTTCGGCTGAGGTAAAATTGCCAGAGTAGATTTTTTGTGTCGTCTCATCAAGGCGCGAATTTTTGTAGTTCCAGTAAGACGGATTGTTAAACCCAGGCATGTTTGAAAACCACGGAGCATACATTTGGGCAGGGCCAAGCGAGTCATATTTCACAAATGCCGAGCGCCCAGCCCAGCCTTCGGTGTACAGGTTCCATTTTAGGTCAGACGGGTTTGAGCCGTATACGGTAACAAACGCCTTGTTCAGGTCCCCAAAATCCTTGTGCACTACAAACCCAGCCTTTTCTAGCTCTGAGGACAGGATCTCTCCAATTGACTTTCTTATAGGATCGTCATTTCGGATGAAAATTGTGACTTCTATTGGCTTGTTGTCATAGTACCATTTATCCCCAGTTTTTTTTGCGCCTTTTTCGGTCAGAATTTTCGACATTACATCATTTGCGTATTCGGGATTATAGCGAAAATGAAATTTTTCTATTTCGGACAGAATGGACAGATAGTCAGGATCATACGGACCATAGTTTGACACCATTGGAATCCCATACCCACCCATCAGCTCATCCACCACAAGCTTTCTGTCAATCAGATAGTTTAGCGCAAATCTTATTTCTCGACTTGAAAACGGGTTAAAGTGGTCACCTTCTGCAGGATTGGCAAGTATGCTGTACGATCCCCCCGTAACATAAAACACATTTAGATTTTGACGAGATTCTGGAGTTTCCAGCAGTTCCGATGGAATTCTGGAATAATACATGTCCAAGTTACCGTTTTTTACCTCTTCTAGTGCGTTACTTTCGTCAAGGTACTGGATGAATTGAATTTCGTTTACGTATGTTCCCTTTTCCGCGTAAATTATGCCAAATGAAAACGATAAAAACAAAATCAGTAAAATCTTCACGAGTCGTTTAAAAGTCAATCTAATTTAAATCTCCTAGATTATTGCATGGTTTGTAAGCTTGAGATTCATATTGTTTGTATGCAACATTTAAAATTCTAAATTATCATTAACAATTTTGTTGAATCCAAAATTATGGCTTTCTGGATTAGACGGAATAATACCCGGAGGAATTTCAATAGTGGATTTTTCCAAAGTAATCGACGCCGACAAAGGCGCGGCAAAAAGAATTCTAGATGAGCTAGCCCGAAGTGGCATAGGCAAGTTTGACGGCGAGGTCATGGAGTTTGACGAGGGCGACAAGCTCAGGACGGTGGTGCTGGCTTTGGAAAAAGGAATTCCCATTGACGAGGCTGCAAAGCACCTCAGCTGGAGAGACTTTGAGGGCCTGACGGCAGAGATTTTGGAGTTAAAGGACTTTGCGACAATCAGAAACATGATGCTCACAAACCCACGCATGGAAATCGACGTCGTGGGAATAAAGTTCGGAATTGCCCTGCTGATTGACTGTAAGCATTGGAAACGCCACAGCCAATCGGCACTTGAGAATGCAGTGCTAAAACAAGTCGAGCGCACAAAACAATACGTCGCAAGAACCAAGGGAGCCATAGCAGCTCCTGCAATTGTTACACTGTATCAGGACAAACTCAGCTTTATCAACAACGTCCCAATCGTCCCGATATTCCAGTTTGCGTCATTTGTTGACGAGTTTTACGGCAATCTTGAAGACATGGAGACTATAAGAACAGAGTAGCGATAAAAAAGACAAAGCTGCCAATTGCAAATCCTTTTGTTATTTTTAACGAATTGTCAACTGCCCTGGAATAATCCTCATACACGGTGGATCCCATTATTTTGACGTCTGCTTTGTGCTCTAAAATTTCAAACGATGCAGGGGCCAGCTTTTTTTCCGCATCGTGTGCAACTTTTAGATACCATTCTGCAATATCCTCAGGCTTTGCAATCTTGCCAAACTGATAGTACCCTTGGCGGGTCCTGACCTTGGTTGCGCTGTAATGCGTATCAGATGTGCAGATTTCCAAAAGATTGAGGTTGTTTTTTGCAAAATAGTTTACAATGTACTCCCTTACGCCGTTTTCCATGTTGTTAGAGTCGGCCCAGCCAAGAAAATATTTCACGTTGTTGATTTTAAGGCAAAGCACCCCAACACCACCCAGCCCAAGATCGGGAGAACTTAGGTTCATGTGGTCAGAATTCCCATATCCAAACTCTAGCGGATATTTCTCCTTCGTAATCATCGTGTCAAGCGCGGATTTTGCCGCTTTTAGCATGTCCTCAGAATCAGGTTCGGAGATTTCTTCGCCCATGGCATTATGACAATCGACAATTAAGATCCGCTCAAAATTTCGATTTTTCGCAAACTGTTCTATTTCTGTCTTCACATAGATTGGGATATCTTCCATTCCATGAGGCGACAAAGACAAGAACAAAAGCGCAGATTTTTCAAAAAGAAATCCAAGAACGCGTGATTTGTTGACCTGTATCGTGATTGGTTCTGTGCATACAAGACCGTGATTAGAAACTACGTCGTCTGACAGACTAGCCAGATAGTTTTCAACCTCCTTTCTGGAAGGAAGATTCAGCGAGTGATCAGATACGCTGTGCATTACCATTGCCGATGAGTTCATGGTTTTGTAAATCTGATACGGTATGTTACTTCCCCCAATTGGATGAAACGGACCGGGATGGATTTCAGGAAGGACGAGTCTGAAATCATTGTTTTTTTCCTTATCTTGCAGTCGTATCTGTGTGGTGCGAACAGTTGTACCAGTAGATATCGATTCAAGGATTGATTCTACCTCGGATGGATTATTTTTGGACATTGATGCAAGATATGCCTGCACCATTTTGTGTGTGCTCTGAATCGCAGGTCTTCCCGCCCTGTCAGTAACAACTGACCATATGCTGGCAGTCACCAAAAACGTCCCGCCCACAGCTAGTGTCAGAGGATCAGACAGTGATGGAATCAACATTGGTGCAGGGACTAGTGCCAGATACATTGCCATAGGTTGCAGAAAACACAACAGCCAAGCTAGCCGGAGTGTCACGCCGAGCGTGGTAGTCAGAATTCCAATCCTAAAGCTTGCAAAAATAAACATGCCCTCTACAACGTAGAACAGAGAGAGATTTTTTGACAGAACAACGGATGCTATGATGCCTGCAAGTATCACCCCAATCCATGCCAGGTTTCCAAATAATGACATGTGCAGCGACTTGGAATATTCCTTGTTTTTGATGAATTTCGAATCGATGTATTGTGTTGCAAGCAGTATCAGGATTACTGCAGGTAGGCGAAATATCGCCTCGTCAGACTTGGATAGAAAGGCAAAGACTACGATTGCAGAAAGAATTGCGGCAGATACATTTGAGAAGAGTAATGAGTGATAGTACGAGGATGGATTGACTAGGGTAAGAGAATATCGCTTGTGTATCTTTGATACATCATCGTATGATTCTGTCATTTTACAAGAAATATGTCAAGAAGCCATGACAGTACGATCAACCCAACAGGTATAGAAATCACGATTTTTGGATCCAGTCGGTATCCCTTTGTGTCGTCCTCAAAGAAACGCAAAAGACCGGCACTTGATGCTGGTAGTGGTGCGCCTTTTTTCTTACTGCTCATAGTTCAAAAAGCTAAGATATTAAAATAAAAACTTTTGTATCACTTTTCGAGTTTATCTATAGTATCAATCAGGGAGTTTATCGATTTTAGTATTTGTTGCTGTTTTTCGTGGTCTTTTTCCGATTCCAGATCTTTTGTCAATTCCTCAAGCTTGTTTTTTAGTGAGATCAAAACAGGAGACTTGGTTGTGCGCTCCGTGTTTTCAGAGATCGATTTCTGATCAATTTTGCTTTTGTCCGGCTCCTTTCCACAGTTGACGCACAGGGCAATGCCATCCTTCATTATTCTAACTCCCTTGCAATATGGGCAAGGTTCTGCAAGTAGCGTAGCTCCCCTGAGCAACATTTCTGCTGCCTTTTTTCTCAGATCATCCGACATGATTTGTATTGTAAAGCCTTTTGTAAAAACCTAGTTTTGTAAAGTCAATAAGGCTTAATAGTCCGTACGAAGTCAAGACGTTTAGTAACCAATGGCGATAATTTGTAACACGTGTGGACTTCCTGAAGATTTGTGTGCCTGCGGTGATCTTAACAAAGAAAGTACCAAAATAATTATCAGACTAGAAGAAAGACGATTTAAGAAAAAAGGCACCATGATTGAGGGGCTGAACTCAAAACTTAACGACATGCAAGGAACGCTTAGTGAGCTGAAAAGGAAATATGCGTGCGGCGGAACGGCAAAGGACGACTACATCTTTCTACAAGGTGATCATCGCGATACAATGAAGGAAACATTGGTAAAGCTTGGATTTGCTGAATCGAGCATCGAAATTCACTAGTTTGGAAACCTACAAAATTTTACAGGGCATCGCAATTCCTTATTCTGCACTGATATCAGTGATTTTTGGCATAATGGTTTTTTCGTTTCCGATAGGCGCCTATCTTTTTTTTAATGCCCAGCTAGGAAAGGACATAGATTATGGCTACCCATGGCAGGGTCTTGAATTCATACACGGATTAGGCGGCCTTGAGATTGCGGATCTGTTCATTGCGGCATGGGTGTTTTTTTTAATAATATTTACAATATCAGTTCTGGGCCCAAAAAAGAACTTTCTAAAGATACTGTCTGCAGTCATGGCAGGCGCATACGCATCCCAAAACGGGAATTATTTGGTCCAGACAGTCAAGTGGTTTTCAATATTGATTTTCTTGTCCGAAATAACAGACACCGTACAACAAGAGTTTGGGGTAAAGACCACACCGCCGCCTTTTGAAAATGACCTGCTGCACTTCCTTGGGATCACAATATCCCCCATAGTGGAGGAAACGGCGTTCCGTCTAATCTTAATCGGCATTCCGTTATTCTTATGGTACTCCAAAAAAGGCTCAATCACGCTGTTCTTCAAATCATTGTGGAGTCCAAGCAATCTGCCAATAAAGGATTCAAAAAAAGCAGTGACTCTCATTGTGGTAGTAGGAGTGTTTTTCGGGCTGTCTCACGTAATTTCAGACCAGTCATGGAGCAATGGGAAGTTTGTGCAGGCCGCACTCAGCGGAATCATAATAGGATGGGTCTACTACAAGTATGGCTTTGTGGCATCAACCCTAATTCATTGGGCTACAAACTATCTGATTTATTCATACGGATACTTTGTATCAAGCATTAATGAGATTCCAGTTTCTACTGCCTTTTCGCATTCGCTGCTTGTGACAATTGAAATCCTGTTTGTTATCACAGGAGCAGTATCAGTCTCCATGTTGTTAATTGATTACAGGCAAAAGAAGCTAGAGGTTTAGTGCCAGTTTAAGGCCTTTGTACCTGTTTCGGATTGTAACTTCAGTTACGCCCGCCGCTTCTGCAACATCACGCTGGGTTTTGTTTTCGCCATGTGTCACACATGCAACGTATAGCGCAGCTGCTGCAAGACCCATCGGGTCCTTTCCGGCCGAGATTTTATTTTCTTCTGCAGTTTTGAGAATTTTTGCTGCTTCTCGCTTTGTCTTTTCCGACAGCTCTGCCTTGCTTGCAATTCTTGCAACGCATTTTATTGGATCGACTACAGGCATCTTCAGGCCCAGTTCTCTTAACAGTAACCGGTAGCAGCGCGCGATGTCTTTTCTTTTGATATTGCTTGCGCTTCCAATGTCCTTTAGTGTTCGCGGAGTTTCAGTGTCCCTGCATGCTGCATACAGAGCAGATGCGATAAGAGCTGAAATAGAGCGCCCCCTGACCAGTCCTTTTTCAAGCGCTTTTCGATAAATGTATGCTGCCTTTTCTACAACGGCATCGCCCACCGCAAGCTTATCCTTTAATCTATCCAATTCTGAAAACGCCTGTCTAAAATTCCTGTCCACGGGTTCATGCACTTGACTTCTGCTATCCCAGGTTCTGAGCCTTTCAATCGTACTTCGCATGGATGATGACAAAGGTTTGCCAGTTGCGTCCTTGTCTGCCTGGCCGATTATGGTTGCAAGACCCATGTCATGCATTGCCAGCGATGTTGGAGTTCCAGTCCTAGTTCGGTTCTCTCCTTCTTCTTTTGAGAATGAACGCCATTCTGGCCCAGACTCTATGTTTTCTTCATTTAGTACAAAACCGCACTTGCCGCAAAAATTTTCTCCAGTGTTGGTGTCGGTGACAACTGAGCCCTGACCACATCGTGGGCAACGATCTTTTTTACCACTTTTTATCATTTTTTACCAAACCCCTT
>DATIGB010000159.1:0-6110 GCA_035454985.1 Candidatus Nitrosotenuis sp. | reverse complement strand
TTTCCAAGCAGTGTGTCAAAGTGGTTTTGGTTGATTGCGAGGGCCCGGTCAAAGTAATTTAGTGCGTCTTTGTGTGAGTTGAGCCTAGATAAGGAAAATGCCTTGTTCAGTATGCTGTCATAGTGCGTCGGATCAATTTTTAATGCGTTATTAAAACAGTCTACTGCTTCTTCGTCATATCCAAGTAATGACAAGGTTCGTCCTTTGTTACATATGGCATCAAAATGATTTGGTAATACCTCTAATGTTTTATCATAAAACGAAATTGCCAAATCATGGATACCAAGACTGGATAAACAAACAGCTTTGCCGTATAATGATGTCAGATTGACAGGATTTTTCTCCAGTATCTTATCAAAATATTGTATTGCTTGCTCAAAATCATGTAGAGATAACAACACTTGCCCTTTGCGCAATATTGCCTCCTCAAATCCAGAATCGATCTGGATGACCTTATCAAGGCATTCAAGTGCTTCAATATTTTTACCTAATTTTAAAAGAGAAAATCCTTTGTGATACATGGCAAGACTGTGACGAGAATTAAACTCTAAGGATTTGTCATAGTACGATATTGCAATTTGATGTTTGCCGAGATTTGCCAAGCACAGTCCCTTGTTAAAGAGAATGTCGGTATGATGCGGATCAATTTCCAGCGATTTATCAAAACATGCTAACGCTTCTTCGTACTTTTTCATTGCAGTTAATGCCAGTCCCTTGTTAAAGATGGCTTCAAAGGCGTGCGGATCAGTTTCCAGCACCCTGTCATAAAGAGCGATGGCATCCTTGTGGTTACCAAGTTTTGATGTAGCAATTCCCTTGTTGATTAATGACGGAATATGATCTGGCTCTATGCTTAGTGCCTTGTCAAAATGAAAGATTGCTTCTTTATAGTGCTGGAGGTTTACCAGTGCCAGTCCCTTTTTGAACAGGCCATCGAAATAATTTGGATCAATTTCCAATGTTTGATCATAGCATGATAATGCCTCGTCGTGTTTTGACAGTAGTGTAAGCGAATCACCCTTGCAGTGTAAAGCGTCAAAATAATTCGGATCAATTTTCAGCACCCTGTCATAAAGAGCGATTGCATCCTTGTGGTTACCAAGTTTTGACGTAGCAATTCCCTTGTTGATTAGAGAGTTTAGATTGTTCGGATCCGCTTTTAGTAATTTATCATAAAAATTAATTGCCCTTGCATACTGATTATCAGAATAATAAAAATTCCCAATAAGCAATTCCAAATTTTTATCTTGCATTGATTGTTGTTTAGGCAATCTGCCTTGGAGTTTCTCTCTTACTTTTAGCATGCTGAGTATTTTCGATTTGTTTTCAGGCGACACTGCAGCAGGCTCATTTGTGTTTAACTCGGTTCCCAAACCCTGACTTTCAATTAGTCGTTTGATGAGACTATTTATGATATGTAGTTGATTTTGTATAACGTCATATGAAGACTCCATAACATTACTTTGTTTCAGAGATTTTTTCTAATATCGTAGTATTTGTTCAAAAAACTCAAACACTGTCTTATATGATTTTTTTAGTGCAAAACATATTGTTTGAAAGTAGGAATAATCCTAGTGTTATTAATAGCATATTCTGCAACCATCGGCGTATCGTATGCTGAAGAATTTGACATTAGGTTGATTCCATCAAAAATTGTTGAAAATTCTGACGGGATCATGCAGGTCTTTATTTCTGATGGGACCAACATCATGCCAACAAAAATAACTGATCTTACAGTAACGTCACTTGATTCATCTATTCTTCATATAGAAAAGATAAAAGAGAGCGATACTGGTTTTATCACCGAGGTTTCTGTAAAGACCGGCAAAGCTGGAACCACTAACATCTACCTAGCAGCACCAGGTTTTACTTCAAAGGTGATTCCAGTTACGGTTTATGGCAATAAGAACAGCGCATCTAAACTTCTTGTAAAAATTACTCCAGACATATTTACCACGAGCGGTATCAATGAAGGATACATCTCGGTTGAACTTGCAGACGACGATGGCTATCCGGTTACCGCAAAAGAGGATACGACGATTTCCCTTAGCACGGCCAACAGAGAGATTGTAGATTTGACAAACACAAACATGATAATTAAAAAAGGAGATTACTTTGCGTATGACAAATTTCACATCAATAAATCAGGGGAATCCATAATTTATGCAAGTGCGCAGGGAATAGAGACTCAGAGTAGTTCAGTAACTGTCAAAGAAGATGAAGATCTTACCATAAAGTCATACGTTTACCCAAAGACGCTTTCCATACATGACGCGCCTAAAGGATTCATTATCGCACAGCTGCAGGATTCAGGCGGAAGGCCGGTAGTTGCGCAAAAAGACATTACTGTTTTTTACCAAGTCGCAGGATCTGATTATTCAGAGTCTACAAACATCAGTAACAATTACAAACAAAAAACATCGGGTTATTTTACTATAAGTAAAGGATCCTATTGGGGAACGGTACAATTCTCGCCACCAAGCGGGATAGAAGATACCTATGATGTGTCAATTTCGTCACAAGATCCCCTTGTCTTTGAATCAGAGGAAATTGAAACCAAAGACTTGCAATTGATGGACGACAAACTAGTCAAGTTTAACACACTGCCAGTTTTGACAACTGGCAAGTCAGAGTTAATTGGAGTTGTTCATCTAGAGGACGAAAGCGGCAACCCTATTATCGCAAAAAAAGATCTGACCATAAAAATCGACTCGTCAAATAAGGAGGCGATCTCAGTTAATGATGTCATCATTGCTCGTGGGGACCAAGCTGCCTTGGTTTATGGCAAAGTAAGTCACAGCGTCCCTTCTGATTTACAGCTAAGGCCGGTAGTAAACGAAGGCGAGTTCACGTCTGTAGATTCTTTTGGTCCTGACACGAATTCGTTGGAATTGGTAGCAGAACCTCTTGTATCAGAGGTATTGGCTGGAAGCGACTTTCCTCTTGTATTATACTTGAAGGACGGGGACGAGGTCACTAGTTTTACAGAAGACAGCGATATTTTCATGTCGCCCAATGATTATGTGCAGATTGAGCCAAAGAAGATACTGGCAAAAGACAATTTGGTTTTGGTTAATGCCAAATCAATAAAAAAGGGATCGGCTGATCTGAGTTTTGAAGTTGGCGACTTTAAGGCCAATCCCGTAATTAACAATCTTTCATCAGAGCAGGCAAGCATGGTTTTGGATCACTCTAAAACAATTTTTGCAGGTACGAATGATGTGTTTTCAGTTCAGATTCTCAATTCTGCAGGGCAACCAACATTTGCAAACAAGGATGTAGAGATCAGCGTTATTGTAAAAAACAAAGAGTTGTTTGAAATGCCATCCAAAATAACCATAGAGAAGGGCAGTTACTATAGTCTATTTGACGTTGCGCCAAAAGGAGGCGGTGAGACCGAAGTTTCATTGCTGGCAAAAGAAATGCCCCTATTTACTGAGCTGATATCAGTCACAAGTGTCACGCCAGAACTTGTAATTTCCGGCCCAACAAACGTTAATGCTACGGATTCTCTCATTGAGACACTTTCCGCAAGCGCAAATTCCAAGCCTCTTGCGGGAATGAACGTAAAGTGGGAAGTGAGTGGAGGACAGACACAGATTGCAGACAGTGTAACCAGTCCAACAGGCGAGGCCGGAATAGCGCTCACTCCACAAAGAAACCCAGTTGTTATAACTGCAACAGTAAGCGGACCATGGTACTCCTCGGCAACAGTTTCAAAGACTATCACGGTGGATGATTTAGAGCCGACAGCGGCTACAGATGGGGCCGGAACCAAAACGTACAAACCGCTTGAGATTTATGGAATAGATCCTGTTTTGATCATCATTCCGAGCGTGATAGGTGCGGTTGGCTTTCTGCTAAAAAAGAACGGTCAGCTAAAAATAAAAAAATAAAATATTAAATTCGTAATCTGTCCCAGATTTTGTCCATTCGAGAAAATAGAAAAATCGTATGTTCAATTTGAACATCGAATTGATTATCAGATCTAATTTTGACCTTGATTGTATGAGGCAGTGATCAAATTAGCTAATCTAAATTTTAATAATAAAATCAAGAGTTGGGGTAAGATCCTAAACAAGAGCGAAAAAAAAGAGAACGGTCTGTCATTTCATTCGCTGCTAAGCGGGGATGACATAACACTAGATGTTTGTTCTTTTGAAGAGGTGCTCCCCTACTCGTTATTGTCAGTTCCAATTTCGGCGATAACATCCAATGACAACATTTGGATAGCGACATCGATGCTATCAAGAATATCCGACATCACGGATAATTTGGTAGTGGTTGAGGATGAGTTTCCGATAGGCACAATCAGCCCATATGAGATCATGCACGGATTACGGAAAAACCCCACACCGCGCTACCTGCAGGAAAATGTGACCAGAATAATGAATGTGGACTTTTACATAGACTCACGAAACATCAACCTAATTGACGTACTGAATCGAATGAACAAGACAAAGAATCCCTTTACTATAATAGAAAACGGCAAGCAGAATTTTTCTCAGTTTTCAATAAAACAGATTCTTGAGATAGGCGCCCTTTGTAAGACAGACATAACAGTATCAATGTTTCCTAAAAAGAAGATTCCTACATTCAAAAAAGAGGATAAAATTGGAAGCGTTGTTGAACTACTGTCAGAAAACAATAACAAACTCATCTTGCTTGAAAACGAGGTTTTATTTGTAAGTCATAAAACGGTGCTTGACAAAATAAAGGATCTAAACAACACACAAAATGAAAATGTTTTAGATCTCAGTGCCAGTACGTTAAAGACAATCACTCCAACCCTAATCTCTGAAAAATTAACACTTGCGGAAATTTGTAAAATTATGCAGAGTATGGAAAACCCCTATGTTATGACATCGGACTATGTCGTGACTCCCTACGACATACTGGAAGTTCTCTGCAAGGAGATGTGATTTGACCAGCACTACGACAAGAAAATCGATGAATCGATTAAGAGAACACCTGGATCTGATGAAACAAGAACTAAACAAAACAAACAAGCAGATCAAACAACTAGAAAACAAAAACAGTACAGAGTGGGAGAGCCTTGACACGGTAGATGGAAAGTCCATTGGCGATCTAAAACAGCGTGAAAACGATATCGCAAGGGAAATAGTCAAAATTCAAAAGGAAATCAAAAAATCCAGATCAAAGACTTTGCTCATAGCAGAGCTTTCAGTCCTTCCTGTCGTGTTTTTGTTAATTTTTATGTCTGGCATTGTCGACAATCCACTTGACTCCTCTCCGCGACAACATGTTACGCAGATGAAGACCAGGTACTTTACAGAGAATTTGAAAGGCGATACGGTGGACACGTGGAAGTCATGGAGGCTGACTGGCACGACACTTTCTATAAATATTTTGAAATCGCCAAAAGTGACTGAGCATCAGTTGGATGTCATCCATGATGCCATAAATTCCGATAAGACTATTGATCTTGATGACTCTATAGTCCACAAGGGACCAAAAGGATCCACATCGGTTTATTATCAAGGCTGGGCTGGAGCACTAAAAAGTGCTACAAAAGAAAATACGAAATATCAGGTTCCAACCAGCTTTGATTTTATCAATTCGTCGGGTGGAGAGGGCGACATAATCATAACACTTTCCAACATTAAAGACAGTGACGGATATACTGGATATACAAAATCCGTAACAGAGGAAAATGAGATTCTGAAATCGTTCATAACAGTTTATGACATATCAAACCTAACAGATGAGCAGCTTGCCACAATCGTGCGACATGAGTTTGGTCATGCGTTAGGCCTTGGACATTCTACTGCGCCTGAGGATCTCATGGCGCCTACAATAGACATGACGATTCCGTACATTTCCGAATGCAATGTGGATGCGATAGTCGATTTGTATAATGCAAATGAAGGCAAGCAGACTGTTTGTAAAAAATAATTACAGTCCGTTTTCGTTTAGTATTAGTCCAAGTAAGGCGGCACGTGTGAACTTGCCGTACTCTGCCTGCTTGAAATATTTTGCCTGCGGAGTATTGTCCACGTCTGTGGAAATCTCATCTATTCTTGGCAGTGGGTGCATTATGATAGCATTTTCTTTCGTTTTATTAATTACGTCCAGCCCAATCTTGTAGC
>DATIGB010000158.1:0-2699 GCA_035454985.1 Candidatus Nitrosotenuis sp. | reverse complement strand
AGAACTGAAATATAAAATTCAGACTTTACATTTGTAAAATGATAAATATTATTACATATAATTTCTATTGTGCCATTTCAGCCAGATGACATTGACATTGCAATAATTGAGGCTCTGATCAAAGATGGACGAAAATCATTTAGGCAAATTGCGCGTGAGGTCAAAATCAGCACGCCTACTGTTCAGGCTCGATATGAAAGATTAGTCAATGTTGGACTGATAAAGTCAGTCTCGCCAGTAATTGATCTCGGGTTGCTAGAAAACAAGACGGAAAAACGCCTAGAGAATATCAAAGCTAAAACAGCAAGACACCAACCAGTCAAGATAACCAAGGATATGATCCTCAAAATGACATGCGATCTATGTGAGGGGCCAATACAAGACAAACCACATGTCCTAAAGATTGCAAATTTTGAGCGATTCTTTTGTTGTACTACGTGTCGTGCTACATACAAAGAAAAGTACAAGGGACGAATAGAATCATTAAATCAAAAAAATTAGAAAAGTGCTGAGATCACATTCCAGCAAACTGGTTGCCTAAAAGTGATTCAAGCAGATTCGTTATCTCTGGGTTTTGTCCTACATACAGGACGATTATCTTGCCTTTTGTGTAGAAATGAGGCGTATCCATCCAGCGGATTATGCTGGTTCCAATCTCAGTCCCATCCTCTGATACAGTAAGACTTGATGCCTCTGCCTTTGCTTCGTCCTTGAATTCAAAGACTTGAACATCAGCGCCGCCCACAGAAATTACCCTAATTGGCACAGAGAATGTCGAGCTTTCGGCTGAAAGATTCTCTTTGTGTTGTACCAATATTCCACGTGATTCTATTGCCGCAATCAATAAGGTATAGTCAGTTACTGCACCCTCAAATGACGAAACTGGTTTGTCATGTGAAGGCAATTTTGACTGCGGTTTTTTTAGCACGTATTGATGGTTTAGCTCATCCCAAGTTTCATCAGTTACTGCGGAAATTACATTTCCCTCAGACACAATGATATCCATTTTGTGATGAGTTATGACCTGCGCTAACATTTGGCCTGTCCTATCACCAAATCCTACATTGGCAGAATCAAATGCGATTCTAATTTTGTATTGGATTGGATCAGATTCCATGACAGAGATATCCTCAGTATCTAGTGTGTTATGCAGTCCATCAAACGCAAATGTTGGACTAGTCACGATGTATTTTTGAGCAACACCTAGTGCGTCATTTTTTGCCTGTTCCTCAGGTGTAATTGGAATCATAGTCAGAGTGCTTTGGGCTGGAACAAAATACACGCCAGCTGCACCTACAATGATTATTCCAATCACTGCCGCAGAGATAGCTATTTTTTGAGTTTTTTGAAGGGTTTGCATTTTTTCTTCAAATTAGATTATTCCTTGCGATTAAAACCTTTGATTAAATTGGATTTTAACTGATGATATTAAATAATAACTTCGCAAGCGCCAAATCAGCGTGGCCGATTCCAAAGTGGTGTATTGATTTTGATTTCGGCCTGCCCCTTGCTATTCTGACAAAACCATTCTTAGATGTGCAACATCTTGCGTCTACCTTGATTGTTTTTGTCAGCATGTGCAATCTCATATGTGCAATTTGGCATGTGACGCTGCCATGCACCTTGCCTGCCGCAGGCAATAAAACCCTAAATTGCCATTCATTCCTAGTAGAACAATGGAAGACCTCTACGAAGAGTCTGCAAACAACTTTTTGGAGCTGTCAAGCCACCAAAGGCTCCAGATAATATTCCGGCTGCTGGAGAAAAAATCAAAGGTCGCAACCATGGCAAAGGAGCTGGACTCTACAAACCAGGAGGTGCACCGAAACTTTACCAGACTGGAGGACGGCGGATTCATCACAAAGGACCCAGACGGGTACTATACCCTTACCACTTACGGCAAGACCATCTGCTCGCAGGTGCCGTCAATCGTGTTCCTCTCGCAGAACCGCAAGTACTTTGAGGACCACGACTTTGGGGACATTCCTGCCAAGTTCATAATGAGAATAGGCCAGCTCTCTGCAGGCAAGCACTACAAGGGAATATCGTACACGCTTGAAATCTGGAAGTCGATATACCAGAACGCAAGCCAGTACATCTACGAGACAATCTCGGAAATCCCGCTTGACAAAATCGAGCCGCTGGTAAAGCGGGTCAAAAAGGGAACCAAGTACAACTACATCATGTCAGAATCAGCAGTCATTCCAAAGGGGAGAAAGAAGCTCCTAAAGGAGCTGGACTTTGACGACCTAATTGACAGCGGCCTTGTGGAAAGAAAGATGAAAAAGACAGTGCAGGTGGCAGTGGTGCTAAACGAAAAAGAGGCAGCGGTGTCATTTCCAAACACCGAGGGCGAGTCCGACATTACGGAGCTGTTCTACTCAAACGACCAGATGTTTCACGAGTGGTGCTTGGATTATTTTAGATACTGCTGGTACGGCTCTGACATTTTTCAGGAAAGCAAAATCAAAGAATAAACTAGTTATGATTTAAATTGTGCAGAGCGTCGCCATACCGGTAATGTCGTCAATTATTCCAAAAAAAATTGGAAACATGCAGTACAGAATCGAGGCAGACTCGAACCGCGGCATGAAGGTCCCAGTCACGATATATGCAGACGAGGGACTAATTCAAAAAATGATGACAGACAGAACAATCATGCAGGCAATCAACGTCTCCACCATTCCTGGAATCCAGGG
>DATIGB010000157.1:0-5326 GCA_035454985.1 Candidatus Nitrosotenuis sp. | reverse complement strand
ATGCTGGAAAAATAATCTTTGATGGCACCGACATTACCGACAAAAAAGAGTCACTAAAAAAGATCAGAATGGGCTGCCAGATGGTATACCAGGACCCATACGATTCCATAAACCCGCGAATGAAAATAAAGGACATAATTTCAGAGCCAATTGAAATTCACAAAATCGGCAGCCCAAAGCAGCGAGACGAGATGGTTTTAGAGACGTTGCACGAGGTAAGGCTAGAACCCGCCGAGGAGATCATGGAAAAATATCCAGAAATGCTATCGGGTGGGCAACGGCAAAGAGTAGTACTTGCCAGGGCACTAGTTATGAAACCAAAACTGATCATTGCTGACGAGCCAGTATCAATGCTTGATGTATCAGTCAGGGCCGAAATTCTCGAACTAATGGAAGGGTTGCGCCAAAAATACAACATTTCCTTTGTCTACATCACGCACGATTTGGCAACTGCCAGATACTTTGGCCACACAATTGCAATTTTGTACCTGGGAAAGATAGTCGAGATTGGCCCAATTAATGACGTTTTATTCCACCCAAGACACCCGTATACGCAGGCACTGCTTGATGCAATATCAGAGCCCAACCCAGACAACCTTTACAAAGAAAAAACAATCAGAATCAATGAGCCGCGCGATATTGACGTGTACAAGGGCTGCAGGTTTCAGGCACGATGCCCATATGCCTTTGATAAATGTCAAACAGAGCCAGTCTTGGAAGATGTCGGAAACGAAAGAAAAGTTGCATGTTTTGCCAAATTAGAAAATTAATTTGTAGTTTGTGAGACTTTCAGCTGGTCTTGTCATTCACTTTGTGCGCACGGACATCTTTCTAGTAAGAAGTTTCGGAATATCTTTCAGACTAGATTCGACGACAATTTGCGCATCTCCAAAATCCAAGCTGGGCTGATTTTGCAGGGCTTGACCTCCAACAAATATGCTTGTTTCACTCAGCTGGCGAATTTTCCTTACTAATCGCTGCGCCGGTTTGATGCTGTCTGGGAGAGTAACGGATACGAAAACGGCATCGGGTTTGTTGGCCTCAATAAAGCTGGTAATTGAGTTGTGGGGCGCCTGGGCAGTTAAATTGTACACCTTGTGTCCCAGCGATGCAATATGTGTCTCCAACACAAGGGGGCCGAGAACGTGCTCTTCCCCTTCTGGTGTACAAATAACTATTTTCATTTTTCTAGGAGGTTCAGCGTTCTTGTCCCGAATAATTCTCACAAGCGTGTTTGAAATGTTGCTAGCAACGTGTTCCTCGGCAACCGATATGCGCCCATTTTCCCAATCATCGCCAATTTGATACATGACAGGATTCAGAATTCTTTCAAAAAAGCTCACATGGCCGGATTTTGACGAATAATCTTCATAGAGATTCTTGCAACCGTCAAAATCTGCCTTGATCAAGCAACGGTAGAACTGTTGGCGCAATTTCTGAATCAGGCGTTCCTTGTCCGCCATCGGCAGTGACTCCTCAGACGAAAGAAACGACGTTATCTTTGGGTTGTTTCGATATTCTGGCGGAATGTCATCCCTTGTGATTTCAGATACCTTGCCCAGATATTTTACAGTCTCCTGTCTAGAGGTGTTCTTCTTAGCATCCCATACGCTTTTCACCAAATACAGGTATTTTTCGCCCTTTACCACTTTGGATCTCACGTACACCATGGAACTGGTTTGCGGCCCATTGTTAAAAGACTGTTGGTAAAAACACCATCTAGTGCTAAAATTACAAACATCTGCTTGGCATGCTCTTCAGACAAACATAATTTTAGGCACTAGATTTGTTTCTTATCACTAGTTTATATAATTAATTAGCAAAAGTAATACAATGAGAAATACAATACGTAAATTGGCAACAAATCAAGCCAACATAAAGCTGATTGCAGCAGTTACTGCGTTTGTATTATTGTCAAGTATCGTAGTGATTCCTTCCGTGTTTGGAGAAACTTCCAGTAAGGAAAAAATCAAAACAAAAACTACTGACAAAAAAGAAAAAACAAACAAAATTGCAAAGCAAACAACAAAGGAGTCGAAAAATCCACCTGCAAAGCAAATACTGCAGGCAAACACCACGGCACAACAAGCAAAGACTTTAGACCCACTTGAGGCGCAGAAATTGGCCTGCAAACAAAAGGAAACAGAGCGAGAGCAGTACGAATGCGAAAAAGCCCTAAGATCAACGCAGACTTCTAACGATTTTAAGCAGAAATCAAAAAAATACGTCATTGGACCGATAACGTTCTACTACCCGGGAGCAAAGGTTGAAAAAAGCGGCAGCACTGACATTCTCAATCTAAAATTCCTAGTTGAGAACACCGGTTCTAAGGACAACGTTGCGTTGTACTGCACAGGCCCGGCAGCGTGCAACTACGACATCTCTGATGGCAAGACCACATACAAGTATGCCGCAAATGACTTTACGAGCGGCCAGATAGTCCTAAGGCCAGGAATGTCAAAGGAGCTCAACATCATGTTTGGTCCAGCAATCGGCTATGGAAGCTACGTACCGTTCAAGTACGACCCTTCAAAACAATACACCTTCAATGTAAAAGAGCCGTGGGGTTCCTCAGGAATTCCATTAGAACTGAAATAGGCTCTTCTTTTTTTATTTTACAGCCATTTGGATATTGCCTCAAACCACTAGCTTGTGATTGACGGCATTCGTTTGTCCTTGTATGTGACAACGTGAGATACGCCATTTTTTGGATAGACGCCGTAGATCAGTTTGGCTTTTTGCACCACGGAATCCTTGAGTGAGACCATTATGAACTGGCTTCCGACTGAGCGCTGCTCTATGATTTTAGCCAATTTCTCAGCGTTGGGCGCATCGAGGTGCGCGTCAACCTCGTCAAACAGGTAAAACACAGACGGTTTGAGCTTCTGCAAAGCCAGGACAAATACAATTGCCGCAAGCGTTTTTTCTCCGCCGGAAATCGATGTCGATTCCCTTTTTGGCTTGTTTGGGAACTGGATCAAATAAGATATTCCGGAGTTGAAAATATCGTCCTCATTTTGCAGTTCAAGCCAAGCCTGTCCTCCGGTCATAGTGTTAAACGCCTCGCGGATTTCCTTGTCCACTTTGTCAAACGCGTCAAGGAATGTCTGGCGCTTGTCCTTGTCAATCTCCTCAATGAATTTGACAATAGCGTTCCTTTCTTCTTCCAGCTCGTTCTTCCTGTCAGACATTGAGCGGTACCCGTTTGATATCTCAAGGTAGGTTTCTGGCGCACTTGCGTTAAGCTTTGACGCAAGAGAGTTCATCTCAGATTCCAGCGAGTGCAGTATTGGGTCAACCTCAAACGTTTCTGTGATTTCCTCATAGCCGTATTTTTCAAGAATTTTTTGGATTTTCGCCTCATTTTCCACTATATCGCGAATATCCCTGGAAAGAGAATCGGACTGTCTCTCGCGCGAGTTGATTTCTCGCATAAAGAATCGCTCCCGATCATTTAGTTTGCCCAGAAGATCATCAAACTCCTGCAGTTTTGATATTGATACGCCAGAGGTCGAGATTAGCTCTTGTTCTTTTTCCCTCAGTTTTACCAGGTTTTCGTTTGCAGTGTCTTTTTCCTTTGCCAGCACGTTGAGCCTTGACTCGATCTCTTGCTTTTCATGGTTTAGCGACGACTGCTCCTCGTGCAGGTTTCGCATCTTTGTTTTTTCGCCAATTTCCTGCGCAGACAGCGTTGCGACCTGGGATTCCTGCTCCCTGAGCTCGTTTATGATGGAGGACTGCCTTGCCATAACTGAGGTACGCTTTTCATTTAGCCTGTTAAGCTCGTTTGCTATACGGTTGTTTTCCCCGTCTGCATAGTTATCGTGCACAAGAGAGATTCTCTCCTCGAGCGACGCAAGGTACGATTCCTCTTTTGCAAGATCCATGCACAGTCTCTCATGGCTCCTCTCAAGATGCGAGATCCTAGTTTCGAGCTGGGATTTCATCTTCTCAATCGAGGTTATCTTGAACTTTAGATCAGAGTAGCTCATATCCGCGTTTGAGAGCCCAGTCTCTGAAATTGAGAGCCTGCCCTGATAGTTCTGAATTATCCCCTCGACTTTTTTTAGCGAAAATCTTTTCTTTTGTATGTACCTTTTGAGCAGATTAATTGACTGAATGAGGCCGTCAACTGACGTGCTCATAGAGATGATCTTTGTAAGCTTTGAGATTTTGGAATTTATGTCAATGATGACTGCACTTGCCTTTGCCTCAAAGAATTCCCCCTCAAGGGTCACAGTCTTGTAGCCGGACTTTGAGATGCGGATTGCCGCATCCCTTGAGTTCACCAGAACCACGTTTCCAAACAGAAATGTTTTGAGTGGCGCGTATTTTTCGTCGCACTTTACAAAATCAGACAGCACACCCACAACTGAAGAGTCGTTTGGCAGAGCCAAGTGGAAATTGGGAATCGCCTCCAGCGGAATTATTTTTAGCTTGGGTAGCTTTTTTGTTCGTGCGACTTCGGCTAGGCTCAAAAGCGTCGCAAAATCCCTTACCACGAAAGACTTTATCCAATCAGATGCGCCAGCCAGTACTGCGCGCTCGTATTCCCTGTCCCAGGATATCATCTCATAGACTAGCCCCTCGATTCCAAGCTCGGCGCTGTGTTCTTTGAGGTTTGCAATTGTATAATCCTCATGCATTATTCCCTTTACTACTTTGATTTTTGCATCATACTGAGCTGCTGCCCTGCTTGCCTTTTCCAGAATGGTTGAGATTTCTTCAATATCAGTTTCAATTCTTGCGTGTTTTGTTGTCTGAGCCGAAATTCTCGACTTTAATTCAGTTATTGTATCCTTGTGATTGGTCCTAATTGACTCTAGTCTTATTTTTAGCAGCTCGAGTTTTTTTGATTCCTCTATGATATCGGCATGTCTTTGGCGATTGGCCTCAATCTTTGCTTTTGTATCCTGTATATCAGAATTAATTTTTCCGAACGTTACTTTGGCTTGGTTTAGCTTTGTTGTGAGGCTTTGAATTTTTGTATCGACTTCTTTTCTTTGTGCGATGACATGTGCCTGCTGTTTATACACACTAGACATTTCAGATTCGACTGACTTTACTTCCTGATAGATCTGGTTTTTTTCTTCCCGGATTTGCGCAAGCGATGCTTTTTGCTCAGCAATCTTGGACTCTATTGCAAGCCTTGCCTGATGCAACGCCTCCAGCTCTGTTGAGATTTCCGGAAGGCGCACCTGAATCTGGCTCAGCCTCCTTTGCTTTGTCAGGGTCTCAGTGTTGGCGCCCTCATACAACTGCATTGCGGCGCTAAGCTCAGAATCGATTGCCGCCTTTGCGTGGTTGTACGCATTTGCCTCTGCCA
>DATIGB010000156.1:0-3760 GCA_035454985.1 Candidatus Nitrosotenuis sp. | reverse complement strand
TGATCTGGGGCTTTTTGCTTATTATCTTATTCTTAAAGAATAAATTGACATCGGATTCATCCTAGGCATGGCAAGAACATGCACCAAGTGCAAGTCCGAAATTCCGGACTCTGCCCAGCTGGAGCCGACAGCTGCCACATACCCGTGCTGTGAAAAGTGCTGGAAGGAGTGGAAGGAGTACAGAATAATGGTCATGAACGAGCTGCGACTGGACATGTCACTGCCGGATCATCGAAAACTGCTAAAAAAGAACGAGAAAATTTTTGCAGGAGTGCTGTCCCCGCAGGGCGACGTAATCGACTTTGCAAACGAGGACAACCGCAAGCCTGACAAGCCGGCTGCCTAGATTCCTAGGCGCGCCTTTGCGCTTTGCGGCATTACCAAAAACAGCCTCTTTTTGTCCTCATCCGATAGACTCAGAACTATTGCCCTGAGCGTGCCAAGTATTGCGTCCTGCTTTTGCTTTTCCATTGACAAAAAGATCTCCAGTATTCCGTCCAGGTTGAAGGGGACCAGCTTTTGCGGGTTTTTTATGATTTCCAAAATATAGGTCGTAAACATTGCGTTTCTTTTTTCCTCAGATATTGTGGCAAGTATGTCAAGCCACGTGGCAAACAGTTTTGAAAAGTTCGGGAACGGGATTGTCGGGCCTGCCTCAAGTGCGTTGTTTATGATTTCCTGCCTTTCCGGCTGGTTCATTGTAAAGAATTCCTCCATTCTTTTTTTGAGAATCGGCTTTCGGAGAAAGTCGGGGAGGCTTGCAAGACTAATTATGAT
Organism: Candidatus Nitrosotenuis sp.; assembly: GCA_035454985.1. Taxonomy (GTDB): domain Archaea; phylum Thermoproteota; class Nitrososphaeria; order Nitrososphaerales; family Nitrosopumilaceae; genus Nitrosotenuis. Next base: position 2,983 of record DATIGB010000156.1, on the reverse strand, counting down.
GTTTCCTGCGTGGTTTTCTGACACGTCATGAACTGTGATCTGGGTCATTAAAATTGTATTACGCGATTTTCAATAATAGATTAAATACGCCAAAACGCAGAGCCAACACATGCCCTCGACAGTCGTGGTTGGTGGATTTTTCGGAGACGAGGGCAAGGGAAAAATTATCTCGTACCTGGCGCAAAAGGACAACCCTGCCATAGTGGTCAGGGGCGGGGCAGGACCGAACGCCGGACACACAATCGAGGACGGCGACAAAAAATACAAGGTCAGAATGCTGCCGAGCGGATTTCTAAACAAAAAGGCAAAGCTGATGGTGGGGCCAGGCGTGGTGGTAAACCCGGACGTGCTTCACAAGGAGATTTCAGAGTTTAACGTATCAGACAGAACCTTTGTTGATTTTAACTGCGGAATAATTGAGAAGAGCCACCTTGATGCGGATTCCGGCGGGAGGCTGAAGGAAAAAATCGGAAGCACGGGCTCCGGCACAGGGCCTGCAAATGCTGACAGGGCCATGCGCACCCTAAAGATGGCAAAAGAAGTTGACTCGCTAAAGCAGTACCTGACAGATGTCCCAGGCCAGATTAATTCTGCGCTTGAAAAAGACCAAACCGTACTGGTCGAGGGAACACAGGGAACGTTTCTCTCGCTGTGGCACGGAACCTACCCTTTTGTGACCTCAAAGGACGTGACTGCCTCCGGAATATGCGCAGACATTGGCCTTGGGCCAAAAAATGTGGACGACGTGATGGTCGTATTCAAGTCGTACGTGACGCGCGTGGGAACAGGAGTCATGGAAGGCGAACTGACACCTGAAGAAACAGCCTCGAGGGGATGGTCCGAGGTAGGCACGGTGACAGGTAGGCAGAGGCGCGCAGCCGAATTTAATTTCAGCCTCGCAAAAAGAGCGGTCCTTCTGAACAGCGCAACGCAGATTGCCCTCACAAAGCTGGACGTCTTGTTTCCCGAGTGCGCACACATGCAGTCATTTGAGAAGCTGAGCGATGCGGCAAAATCCTTCATAACAAAAATCGAGGACGAGGTAAACGTGCCTGTGCTGCTGATTGGCACGGGTGCAGGTGTCGACGACATCATCGACATGCGCGGGTAGCTCGGAAAATTTTTGACAAGCTTTAATTTGCCAATTATTTTATCATGTCCGTGGAAAAACCAAAATCGCCAAACTACGTCCAGCTCGCATCGCAGCTAGAGTTTTCGCGCCTCGTGTGCGCCCTTGAGCGAACTCCACGCATATCATTCCTTCACGATTACAACGGAAAGAAAATACTCTCAATCCAGATGGACCTGCTAAAGGAGCGCCCGATTATCTACTATGTTCAGGCAGACAAGCTTGGGCATTACCTCTCGTACGGCTTTAAGAACGGAAAGGAGGAGGCAGGCGTAGTTGACGCAATATCTGAATCGACAAAAATCTACTCGCCGATAGTAAAGATAAAGTCGCTGCCTGCGTCGCTCAAGCCAATCCTTGAGGCCGAGCACGAAAAGTACGAGCTCCTGGAACTGGAGGACCTTGCAAGCCTTGCAAAGCTCAGCTACGGCTACGAGGAGGCGCCGTTTCCGCTCTTTGCGTTCCCGCACAACGACAAGTGGCTGCTGGGCGTATTCATGAACTTTAACGAGGACGGCCCGTCGTACTTTTGCCATTTTGCGCTTGACTCTGAGCCAAAGCAGCCGTTTCTCAAATACGCAATGCACAACGGAAACGTCCCTGTGTTCACAGACAACCTAAACGAGCACGGATACTCGTATATCAAGATAATAAAGCTCCAAGAGACACACCCGATAATCAACTATGGCTAGCTTTCAGGACAGGATAAAGCAGATCTCCTCAGACAAAAGCCCGCTAATTCTTGCAAATGACTATGAAAGCAGCACTGCTGATATGGAGTCAAGGACGATCAAAAACATCAGAACACTCGGCCAGTACCTCTGCGCAATAAAGTTCAACTTTCACCTCCTGCTCCCGCTTGGCCAAAAACAGATCATGCGGATAAACAAAACGGCGCATGATCACCACCTGCAGACAATTGCAGACATCAAGCTCAACGACATTGGAAACACAAACGACGTTACTGCGCAGACTCTCTGGGATCTTGGATTTGACTCAGTAATAGTAAACCCGATGATGGGCCCGGGAAACCTGGAAAAGATAATTGCGCACGCGCACAGAAACAAAAACGGCGTCATCTCGTTGTGCCACATGAGCTCGCCAGAGGCGCAGCTTACATACGAGCTCCAAGTCCAGCTGAAATCAAAAAAGACGATTTTGTATCATTTGTTTTTGGAATGGGCAACGTCCCTTGGCGCAGACGGAATAATTGTCGGAGCGACGTTTCCAGAAATAGTAGAGTTCTGCAAGAAAAAAAGCAAGGGCAAAATAAACATCTATTCGCCTGGGATAGGTACCCAGGGGGGAGACATACAAAAGACAGTCCAGTCCGGCTCGGACTATCTCATAGTGGGAAGGACAATACTGAACTCAAAAGATCCAAAGGAGACTGCCAGGTCCCTGTTTGATCTAGCTAAAAACTAGGCTTTTTGATTTCATCAGGAGGTTCTTTGCGTTCTGGTACGTTGTCTTTTGCAGGGCCTCATCGAACGCCAGCCATGTGTAGTCAAGGTGCTCGTGCGAAATCGTAACGTCCTTGGCATTTGTCCTTGCCAAAAAGAACACGACCTCCTTTCTTACGGCCTTTCCGCCATACTGGTACCCGTACTGTATTTTTTCCTCAAAGCCGTCGATAAACTCAATGTCAGTTATGCCGGTTTCCTCCATTGCCTCCCTGAGTGCTGCCTGCTTGGGGGACTCGCTCTTTTCTATTCTCCCCTTGATAAAGTCCCAGTGGCCGGAAGGATAGTGGAGCAGCAGGAATATCTTTTTGTCCGCCTCCTCTCTGAAGAGAAGTATTCCTGCGGACCGTTCGTCAAATGCCGCCATTACCTGCCGACCCTCCTGTTTCTC
>DATIGB010000155.1:0-4405 GCA_035454985.1 Candidatus Nitrosotenuis sp. | reverse complement strand
ATAAGTTCAGGTCGTATAAACAACCATGTTGCTGTGGACCCGCTCTCATTTGGCGTAATTCTACATGATACCGTCCATTCTCCGCCTCCACCAATAAAATCATGATCTAAAATTCCAAATTTCTCATTTGATCTTAATCTTATCTTTGCTTTGCCAAAAGGCGAATCACATATCCACCAATCATCATTATCTTTCTGAATATTTTTTAATGTACCGCCAAATTCCCAATTTTTTAAATTTGTAAAAAACGTAAAAGTATCTTTGGCATCTTTTGTTGTCACCATTGTTTTTACAATTACGGATCTTGGTTCTTTATCCATAATTTGGATTTGAATTATCATAAATAAACAAATAGAATTGGGTTACTATTGACTCCTGCTAAATTTTGGCTTCAATGTTTTTCTAATAAATTGATCATACTTTCTTACGCCTATATCCAAACCCTTGACAGAGAAAATATGCCCCATCAATTAGACAGCACCATTTTTTTAATTATTGTTCGACAGTTTCTTGTTGTCGGAATACAGAAAACGCCTAGAACACTATTGTCTCTTTTGAGCCATACTTTTGAAAGAGGCAGTCATACGCATCTGCCCTGTCTTGGTTTATGTTCATTTCATCATCATACATTTTGGAAAAGACAGCAGATGCCATCTTTTGCCCGTCTTTATCAAAAAACCTGACACTGTAGCTCGTTTTGTTTTCTTTTCTCTCTTTCACAAACTGGGCCTTTGTTATGGCGTTTGCATCCACGTGCATATGGCATGGCCCGTCGCTGTCGCCTATTGTGATCCAGTTGTCCTTCTGTCGCAGGGTGAGCGAATTGCTTCGCATCTCGCATATGGCTCCGCCCGTACGCACAATGAGCAGAACGTTGTCGATTCTGACAATGTCTGATAGTAGATCTTTTAGCAAGTCGGCCAACGAGTCATCTCACCCGCTGCGTGATTAAGGTTTTCGTGATTCGTGCAATGGGGTGATTTTTGGAAAAATCAAATCACGCCGTCACAAAAAAGGCCTTTGCAAACAAGAGCAACCGCTGCACGGGGTTATATCAGACATATGTGATAATTATCAGATAGAAAATCACTACGCCAGCAATCGCAAGTACTGCCTTTATCTTGTCGGACCTTTTCAACACGGTGTATTGTGCGCGCTTGCGTATAATCTATTTGAAAAATCAGTCTTTTATGGATTTTTTGATTTCCCAATATGTGTCTGAGATGTAGTGCAGATTTTCAACGACCTGGCCTTTTGTCATTTCTGACATCTCCTTGCTGGATACCAGCGCACGTCCTACCGCAAGAATTTTTTTTTGCGATTCCTCAACTATGCACACGACCTGGCCTTTTTCAAACTCTGTAAATGATTTGACGCCGGGCCTCATTACGTTTGCACCGTTGCACATGAACTTTACTGCACCCATGTCGACAGTAACGCTCGGGAACTTTTCAAGCATTTTGAGATCTGTGAGAAACGGGAGATAGTTCTGCCCTATTTTTAGCGCAGTAATCCCCTCGCCGATCAATATTCTTGCGCCCTCGTCCAATTCGTAAATTTTCAGGTTCTTTATCCTTGGTATCTCAATCTTCCACTGCGAGCTGATCTCCTTTAGAACATCGGCAGTCTCGGTTTTTGAAATGAGATTCGATTTCAATCCCTTGATATTTCCTTGCGAATGTCAAGCAGGTCTCTGAGTATGGAGCTTGCAGTCTCCGTGCCGCCTGCCCCTTTGCCAATTATGGTCTGGGTGCCAGAGTGCTCAGACGTGAACGAAATAGCGTTTAGTGTGCCGTTGACACAAAGCGGATCATCTGTGGACACCTCGCGCGGGCTCACAATCAGCTCCTTGTTGCATGATGCAATTAGCTTGACTGCGCATTTTTTCTCTGCAGCGTCCTTGATGTCCTTTGTGGTTACATTTCGTATGCCTGTTCTTTGTATGTCTGGCATTGTCACCTTCATTCCCATCACCCAGTTTGCCAGGATTACGAGCTTTGCGGCTGCGTCAAAGCCGTCCAAATCCAGCGATTCGTCTGCCTCGACATATCCCCTTGACTTTGCGTCCTTTAGGGCCTCTCCAAAACTCATGCCGTGTGACATGTTGGTCAAAATATAGTTGGTAGTGCCGTTCAGGATTCCTGCAAAGGATGTTATCTGCTCTCCTCGCAGGCTGTTCTTTGCATAGTCCAAAATTGGCGTCCCTCCTCCGACAGTGCCGCTGAATCTTAACAGCACCTGGTTGTACGTCGCAAGCTCCATCAGTGATGGGAATGCCAGCGCAAGCGGGCCTTTGTTGACAGATATTACATGCATTCCGTTTTTCATGGCAGATATTATGTGCGACATTCCGGGCTCTGCATCTTTGTAGTTGCTTGCAGTCGTCTCGATCAACACGTCTGCCTCAACGTTGTTTATGATGTCTCGCCCGCGCCAGCTGTTCTTTGTTTTATCGTAATTCTTTATCGTGCCGAATTTTTTTTTGACCTCTACTAGTCTGTTGAGATCAAGGCCTGACTGCTCTACTACTCCCCCCTTACTATCGAATGCTCCGACTATTCTTGGCTTGAGCCCGTATTTTGCGTACAGATCATCTGTCCTTGAGACAAGCAGTTTTGCCAGGCTTTGTGCGACAGTTCCAAATCCGCAGACAATTATGCGCAAATTTTGTTACCCCAATCTAAGCCAAACAAGAAGCATCTCATTTCCAATCGCTTTATTTTGTCTCCATTTTAATAATATTGGTATCATTTTTGGCTGGTTTTGTTATCAGTTTTTTCTAATTTCAGAGAGACCGAATTTATGCAGTACCTTGCATGGGTTGGCTTGGGGCCATCATCAAAAACATGTCCTAGGTGTGAGCCGCATTTTGCGCACATTACCTCGGTTCGCGTCATCCCATACGCAGTATCGGTTTCGTATTTTACGCTGTCTTTCCCTAGCGGCTCATAAAAGCTTGGCCAGCCCGTACCTGAGTCAAACTTGGTCTCTGATCTGAACAGCTCGTTTCCGCAACAGGTGCACCGATAAATCCCGTCATCCTTGCAGTAGGTGTATTTGCCTGTGAATGGGGCCTCTGTCTCCTTTTTCCTACACACCCCAAACTCCTCGGCGCTGAGAGTCTGTCTCCATTCATCATCTGACTTTGAAATCTCATCCATGGAATCAAATGCACTTATTGAGTATTAGAGGATTGTTCCAGTTTTATTTCTGGCCTTTTCGTTTTTCTTCTATTCTTTTTTCCGATTCGAATCGCTCAAGGTCGTACGTGTTAAGATCGACAAACTTGATGGCCCTTGACAAGTTGGGATGTGCTTTTTTTATCGCCAGGAACATTTTTTGCGCAACCTGCCTGTAGTCTATGTGTCCCTGCGGTATGGTTCTCAGCTCAATTAGGTGCGCCGCCTCGCGCAAGTTCAGTCTCATGAAAAACGGATAATTGTACGCAAAGTTCACCACATACTGGGCCTGCTGGGGATATTTTGCCTGCATTGAGTCAAAGACCTGCTTTGAAACGCCCATGCATTCTCTGTATTCTTTTTCTATTCCAAGCTCCGCAATTTCTTTTGGAGTCACATGGCCGTGTCTTGCAGTCAGGAGCTGCCTCTCAAGTGTAAGCACGCGGTGTCGGTGCAAGTCGCGGAACATTCCAAAATTGCCAATTATGTCAAACGTATACTGCGTCATCTCAAAGGCGCGCGGCAGCCTGTGCCTTCGGTTCTGCCTTAGCTTTGCAAACGTGTCTATTACCTTGATTTTCTCCAAAGCTTTCATTTTCTTCACCGCCGACAAGATGTCCTGGTACGAAGAGCCCTGCGACTGCTCGTACATTGCGGCTGCAACTATCTTGTTTGTGGCGTCTGATTCCGGCTCTGACTCTGCTAGGCGCACCAGCGGCCCTGCAGCCTTGGCGCGCACTTTTTTTGCCAGGCTGGTGCCTGTTTTTTGCAGCTTTTTGAGGTACTCTTGCATGGCTACTCCGTACTTGTCGTCTGAGCGCCTGACAAACGACTTGATTGTGGTGTCAAGCTCATGCTTGATTTTTTGCGCAAGCGCTCTTTCCTCATCAAGGCCGGAGCCAAACAAAATTGTGAGCAGATATTCAAAGGCCCTGCCGTTGCCGGTCACGCCGACATTGGTCAGAGTTGACGCAGGAAGCAGTCCTCTTAGAATGTCAAGTGCCTTTGCCTTGGTTGATGCATTGTATATGAAGGTGGCAGACTTTGTGTCCGAATCGTTTTTCAGATGTGTGAATGTGACCTCGCTTCCGGAAGTGGAGTCCTTGAACTTGAAATTCTCAATCGGCTCTTTTTCTCTGATGTAGTTTATCATCGGCTGTATGTTCTTTGAGTACACATCAAAATCCAAATTGTACGACTCTAGGTACCTGTCTGCAAATCTTGAG
>DATIGB010000154.1:0-3529 GCA_035454985.1 Candidatus Nitrosotenuis sp. | reverse complement strand
TGCCAGTCATCTCAACTATGCCGCCGGCATTGTCAGCAATTGGCCCAAACGCATCTATACTTAGAACAATTCCTGCAAGGCTCAGCATTGCCATTGCCGTAAGCGATGTACCAAAGATTCCATAGAGAAGTGCCTGTGATGGGTCTGGCGCCGCAGACGACGCAACGGCGTACGAGATAATTATTGCTGCAACCAGTGCAATCATAAACGGTCCAGTGGACTGCATCCCCTTGATTATTCCCATCAGGGTCAGAGACGCATAGCCCCACTTTGCAGAGTCGGCAATTTCGTTTACCGGCTTGTACCGATAGTTGGTATAATAGTCCGTGATTCTCTGGATTACAGGAACAAGTATTACGCCGATGACTGTGCTTGCAAACAACGCGTACGTTACGCTGTTTTGTCCAAGAAACATCGATATGAATGCAAAGTTCAGCGCGATTGCGATTGCAGCCGAAATGTAAAACGATTTGTTGAGAGGCTTCATGACATCTGCTACGTTTTTTGAGCCAATTGTCGCAGTGCCGATTATTGATGCGATTATCCCTGATGCGCCAACTAAAATTGGATAAAGGAAAATCTTTGGAGCCCCAATCAGTGCCGCAATCAAAAGCGACGCAAGAACTGTAACGACGTACGACTCGTAGACGTCAGAGCCCATGCCGGCTGCGTCTCCCACGTTGTCGCCCACGTTGTCAGCTATGGTGGCGGGGTTTCTTGGGTCATCCTCTGGAATGTTTGCTTCCACTTTTCCAACCAAGTCTGCGCCCATGTCTGCTGCCTTTGTGAAAATTCCGCCTCCGATTCTGATGAACAGTGCAATTAGGCTTGCTCCAATTCCCACACCTGCGATTGTGATTGGGTCTGGGAACACCAGATACAGCAACGACAGTGCAAGCAGCGCCATTGCGGGCACCGCAAGTCCGACTGTCGCACCACCCCTGAACGCAAGCGCAAACGTCTTGCCGATTCCACTATGGGTCGCATTTGCAGCCCTAACTGCTGCCTTTACTGTGATTTTTAGAGATATCAGGCCTGCAACTGCAGAAAGTGCTGCACCCACTGCAAACGCGATGCCGTTTGATAGACCGATAAAATAACCAATTACCACTGAAAGACCAATTGCTATTGGCACGATGATTTTCATTTCACGTCTGAGGAACGCAGATGCTCCGACCTTTACTGCATCGGAGATATCCATCATTTCTTTTGTTCCGGATTTTTGCCTGCCAACCCATGCGGCATAACAAGCTGCCACAGCAAAAGACGCGATTGCTGCACCCACTGGGAGAATAATTTCTTGCAGCTCCATTGTAATACCTGCCTGCCTATTTATAGGAAATATAAACTATTGAGAAAAAGATGGCCGCTTTCTTTTTTGATACGGACCAAATGTTTTGCCCCGCATAACTTGGCGGGTCAATTTGTTAAACCGCCTCCCATGGCTCAGATATGGAAACCTCAGATGCACCAGCTCGTGCGAGATGGTGTGATCGAGCGCCTTTTCGTCTGGGATTTTTTTCACGTTGATGAAGACCAGGTTGTGCAAAAGGTACGAGACACCATAATACTTGTACGCGGTGGTTCGCCGCCCCGATGTGATCTCCTTTGGCATCTCCAGCACCTCCCTTGTGCTCAGGAGCACCTTTGGCTCAGAAATTGCAAGTCTCCCAGAATAGATCCCAACCTTCTCCAGAATGCTGAGCCTCAGATCAGGATCAAGTCTCATCGTGCGGCTTTTCCTCAGAATCATCCTATATGATGCGGTGTCAATTGTTGCACCAGAGTTTGTATATTTGCGCTAATATTTTTTCAGTATTTTCTTGTAGTTTTTGACGGCGTCCATTATTACGCCCTTTGCAGTTTCTGCAGACTCCCACCCCAGAACCTCGACCTTTTTCCCCTCCAGATCCTTGTACACCTGGAAGAAGTGGGCCATTTCCTTTAGGTTGTGGCTTTCGATATCCTTGATGTCCTTTGTGTTTAGGTACCTTGGGTCGTTAGTAGATACGCAGATTATCTTGTCGTCTGCCTTTCCTTCGTCGGTAAGCCTGAGCAGCCCAAGCGGTCTGCACTCAATTAGGATTCCAGGGTATGTTGGGTTTGTGACAAGGACCAGCGCGTCCAGAGGATCCCCGTCGTCAGACAGCGTTTGCGGTATGATTCCATAGTCACCAGGATAGTGGAACGGCGAGAACAGGACCCGGTCCAGTTTTATCATGTTGTGTTTTTTGTCGTATTCATACTTGTTTTGCGAGCCCTTTGGGATTTCAACTACGACGTTGATTATTTCCGGAATGTCGATTCCAGTCTCAATGTCGTGCCAAAAGTTCTTGCTCATGGTTTTTTTCCACGATTCGAGTAATCTAATGTTTCTGGTATAAAAAAGGGTCAGAGTTTAGTGTGTAATCATTAATCATACAGCCACCGTCTCATCACACCCCCTAATCCATTAGATTGAGTAGTTCTTGCGTTTTATTTCTAATTTCTTGTGTTATCTTGACTATAACTAGTCCCTCATTTGGTTGGCCGTACATCAGGACTGCGTTTTGCGGAGCATGGATGCAGACAGGAAGTACCAAGAGATCTTCTTCCCCATTAACAATTATCCAGACAGGCGGTTTTGATTCCAAGGCGTGTTTTATGGTACTGATGCTTTCTGGGGTGATTTCGCCTGCAGGATTGTCGCAGAACAGTCTTGCCGAGGTGCCTTGCGGAATTGCTTTCTTTTCCCTTTTTTCAAGTCCGTCAACAATTGAGAGTGACGGAGTCAGATTGAATTCGAGCATTTTCTGCGTCGTCGCATCACCAACTGTGATGATGTAAGAGTCATCCGAAATGTGGCGCAGAATGTTTTCTTTTGTTGCGTCCTGCAATAGAATTCCAAGCGGGGCCTTTAGGCGTTCTCGGAGGTGCTCTGGCAGTTTCAATGCGTCATCTATTGCGCTGCCGCGTCGCCCTGCATTTCCTCTCTTAGCTTTGCTGCAAGAATGCTACATTGTGCGGCCACGTTTTTTGCCGCACTCCTAATTGCGTCTGCAGATGGCGATGTCGGGTCTGTGATTATCACAGGCTTTCCCATATCAGAGCCAGCCATTATTCCTGAGTTTAGTGGAATTTCTCCGACAAATGGAATGTTGTATTTTTCGCTAATTTTTCTAGCTCCTCCCTCGCCAAAGATATAGTGCTTGTTCTTGCAGTCGGGGCACAGAAAATAGCTCATGTTTTCAATCACTCCTATTAGCGGAACGTTAAGCTTGGTAAACATGCCAATTGCCTTGACTGCAACATTGCTTGCAACGTCCTGAGGTGTTGTCACGACAAGTATTCCAGTTATGGGTATTGTCTGTGCAAGTGTAAGCGGAATGTCCCCAGTCCCAGGGGGCAGGTCCACTATAAGATAGTCCAGGTTTGACCAGTTTGTGTCAACAAGAAACTGTTTTAGTATTCCAGAAATTATTGGCCCCCTATAGATGGCAGCCTGATGCTCCTGCTCTGCAAAGAACCCAAACGAGACCACCTGTATTCC
>DATIGB010000153.1:0-2082 GCA_035454985.1 Candidatus Nitrosotenuis sp. | reverse complement strand
CCGCCGTGGTAAACGGCTTTTCAAGCAGTTTGTTTTCAAACATTTTTTGTACGATCATGTCTTGTTTTTTCAGCGTTTCCTCGCCTTTGATATAGACGTCCCTAATTCGGACAATGTCCTTCTCGTACAGGATCATGTCATCAACCTCAAAATGTCCCTGTTTTACAGGCAGATTCCATGCAAAGTGATCTTCGTGATACAGATTAGAGCCAGTAGAGATTATCCAATCAACAAATCCCTTCTCTATAAGGGACTTGAACAAGCCTCCAAATCCAACTGGCGTCATGGCGCCAGCAATAGTAAGACAGATTGTCGCATCGTCTTCAATCATCTTGCGGAATAGTTTTGCAGCTTCTCCCAGCTGCCTTGCGTTGTAGCCGGAGCTCGCATAAATTTCCACAAGATCCTCAATCTTCATGTCAGGGTTTATTGCAATGTGAGGAATGTTTTTTCCATGAAAATTATGATAATCCATTCACTAACCCACAATTTACTAGATAATATATTTAATGCCGCCAATCATTTTGATAAAATTTCATTGGACAAATAACACGTACTAAAAATTTTGTCATCAAGTGTTTTTCGGATCACATAGAATAACTAAAATCCGTAAATTACACATAAAACGATGACTCTACAAAAATTAGGATTAAGATCCTCAAAGTGAAATCCTAATCGAATTTTATCTCTTCTTGTTGTGCTGATGCACTACAGTGGGCACATTTTTCTGATGCAGTTTTGAAATATACCATGTGACACTGCTTACAGGCCCTTAGATCACTTAGTTTAACCATACCGCCTACGCGTAACAGCCATACAAAAATCTTATTTGATTACATGTTTCCCATATCAGCTGCCATAGAAGCAAACTTGACAGGCAATTAGAGAGGATTTTGGCAATCACTCATTTTTCAGCTTACTAGCAATTTCATCAAATGACTCCATATTGGCCTCGAGGAAATTTGATATGAAAAAGGTGACATTGTATTTCTCCCCGACTTTGGTTATTAGGTTGTTTTTCTCAAGAACCTGCACATGGTGCTGGATTGCCTTGTAGTCAAGGCCCAGTTCCTTTGCGAGCTGATTGGCATTCAGAGGCGTGTTTTTCAGCACGGAGACGAGCCTCAGCCGATTCAGGCCTCCCCTTGAGCCTGCAAATACGAACCACAGTAGACGCTTTGCATATGGATCGTTTGCCATTATGAATCAAGTTTTTGTGTGACTAGAAAAAGATGTTGCGAGTGCAAAAATAATATACCAAATTGACCCAAGTACGGTGTACAAAAATCATGATGTTAAACTACGACTATCCATTGTATAGGCCCCCATCCGAGGCAGATTCGCTGATATTTCAGGTGACGCTTGGATGCTCGTTCAACGAGTGTTCATTTTGTGACATGTACAGATCAAAAGAATATTCGGAACGACCGTGGGACGAGGTAAAAGCGGAAATCGACATAATGTCAAAGGCGCTTCCCGAAACCCGCAGAATTTTTCTTGCGGACGGTGATGCGTTAAATCTCGATACCGAGTATATGAAAAACATTGTAAAGTATCTTTATGAAAAATTTCCGAACCTGGAGAGAATATCATGCTATGCGATGCCGATGAATGTTCTCAAAAAGACGCCGGAGGAGCTCAAGTCGCTAAGAGATGCAGGCTTGGGCATGTTTTATTTGGGAATTGAAAGCGGCTCCGATCTCATTTTAAAAAAGGTGACAAAGGGCGCCACATCTGCCACCATAATCCGGGCCTGCAAAAAGGCAATGGATGCAGGATACATTCTTTCGTGCATGATAATTTTGGGGCTTGGGGGCAAGACGCATTCCAAGGAACACATCAGGGGGACTGCGGAGGTGATAAATGCGTCAGCTCCTCATTATGTTGGCGCTCTAACGCTATACTTGGAAAACGGGATCAAAGAGGAGTTTAAGACAAAGTTTGGAGAGCCGTTTATTCCAGTGAATGATGCCGAATCACTGGACGAGCTTGAGGATCTGATTGCACAGATTGATGTGAAAAGCCAAGTAATCTTTAGGGCAAACCACGGCTCCAACGCATACACCATCAAGGGAACGTTCC
>DATIGB010000152.1:0-6458 GCA_035454985.1 Candidatus Nitrosotenuis sp. | reverse complement strand
TATTTTGATGTCGATTATTTCTTTTCCGGCAAACGTAAAGCTGTCCAGGTCTGGCTCAAACGTCAGATCATAATGAGTTGGAAGCGCCTGCATGAGTTTGATAAATTAACTGCCTTTATGTATATTTAGAAATTTGAGATCAGCACGCAAGCAGATCAACATAGTATGTTTAAATTATTATGAATTATTTGTCACAGCATATGTTAAAAATCGAGGCAGTTGTCAGAAACACCAAATTACAGCAGGTCAAAAAAGAACTGGAGCAGATAGGAATCATCACATTTTCAACATTTGAGGTAAAGATATCGGGCGTCTCTCAGCTATCAGCTGGTGGAAAGCCTGGCTCACTTAAGACAAGCGTGCTAATTCCCAAAACAAAAATCGAGATAATATGCAAAGACAAGGACAAGGACAAAGTGACAAAAGCGATTGCCATGGGCGCAAAGACTGGCCAGGTGGGAGACGGCATTGTCTACGTGTGTCCAATAACGCAGCTGATGAAGATAAAAAACGGCAAACTGGACGAACAGGCAATCTAGTTAACTTTTAAAATACGCAGTACCAATGAATAACCGATGGCACAAAAACTCGCTCCAAGGCGAATCAAGATTTTAGTTGCCAAATTGGGCCTTGACGGCCACGACAGAGGCGCACTTGTCCTGTGCAGGGCATTCAGGGACGCAGGAATGGAAGTCATTTATTCTGGCCTTTTTGCCACGCCGGAACGTGTTGCCCAGATTGCCGAGGACGAAGACGTTGATGCAGTGGCACTAAGCCTCCTAAACGGCGCCCACAATACGCTGTTTCCAAGGGTAGTCAAGGAGCTGCACAAAAAGGGAATCAAGGACGTACTGGTTCTAGGCGGAGGTGTAATCCCAGAAGAGGACAAGGACGGATTGGAAAAGGCAGGCGTCTCAGGAGTATTTGGTCCAGGAACGCCACTTGGCACCATAATTGATCACATCAACGCAGGCGTTACGAAATTAAGAAAGCTCTGATTATTCCTTAGAATCAGGCCACATCATTTGTCGCATTTTTTTGCCGACCTGCTCTATTTGGTGCGAGTCCAGCTGCTTCATGTACCTGTCAAAGGCGTTTTTGCCGTTCTTTTGGTATTCTGAGATCCATTCCTCGTTGAATGTCCCATCCTGAATCATGTCCAAGACTTTTTTCATTTTTGCCTTGACATCCTTATCCATAACCATCGGGCCCCTGGTAAGTCCGCCATATCTTGCAGTTTCGCTGACCCGCCTCCACATGCCGTTGATTCCGTATCGCTGTATCATGTCTACGATTAGCTTCAGTTCGTGCAGCACCTCAAAGTATGCAATTTCTGGCTGATATCCTGCCTCCACTAGTGTCTCAAATGCATTTGTAACCATTGATGCGCACCCGCCACACAGGTCGGCCTGCTCGCCAAACCAGTCAGTCTCCACCTCTTCTTTGAATGTAGTCTGGATTAGCCCTGCCCTTGCGGAGCCAATTCCCTTTGCTATCCCAAGTGTTCTGTCCCATGCAGAGCCTGTTTTGTCTTGGTACACTGCGACAATTGCAGGCGTGCCAAACCCATCAAGGTATGTCTCTCGAACTTTGGAGCCCGGACCCTTTGGTGCGACCATTATTACGTCCACGTTGTCAGGTGCCTTTATCCACTCCCAGTGAATTGCAGCTGCGTGTGAAAACGACAGTGCCTGTCCATTTGAAAGGTTCGGTCCGATTTCGTCTCGGTAAACCTTGGCCTGAATCATATCCGGAATCAAAACGTGAACAATGTCCGCTTTTTTTGTCGCCTCTGCAATCGACATGACAGTGTGCCCGTCATTTTTTGCCTTGTTCCATGTTGGGCTTCCTTCCTTTAGCCCGATTATTACTTTTAATCCAGAATCTTTGAGATTGTTTGCCTGCGCGTCACCTTGAATGCCGTAGCCGATTATTGCAATGGTCTGATTTTTTATAGGATCTAATTTGATGTCGGAATCCTTCCATGTTTTTGCCATGTTTTTGACCTAATTTGATTGGAAATATAGGTTTTCGTAGCTGATTCTAGATAACCGCTTGGCTGTCCCGCGTTTCCCAACGGATACTTTGAGCCGCTAAATTCCGAGCCGGCTTGATGGCAGAACAAGTGCGATCAAAGCTAGATTTGTATGACTTTGCTGCACCCAAGGCACTTTACCCTTACATCGGATCCCGATAACCGCTCAAATTTCTTTGAGCCGCATTGGGGACATATGGGACACGCTCTCTTTGCCACAACGGCAAAAAAGCCCATCAAACTAAATTAGTTTTTGCCCCACTGAAAAAACAATTCTGTTCATATTGTCCTATTTTCACATTATCGTTAAATTTGAATAGCAGACAAACTGATCGCTTTTGTGGAAGCGGATTTTAACATTCTTGCGGTGATTGCAACGATTGGCCACATCATGACAGGCATAGGAACTGTCGTTTTGGTAATACTCATCGTCAGAACGCTAAAGCACATGCAGATAGCCACCAAGTTTACAGAGATACAGACCAACTACAAGTTCAGGCCATGGATTGGCCCATCCAACTCCATCAAGGAGATAGACGGGAATGAAAAAAACGCCAGGTTTGAAGTCATGTTAAAGAATTACGGAGATCTGCCGGCTACCAGCGTGACTGTGTTATCGCTCACAAGCGAGAGCCAGATAACGAGGGACCAGCTGGAATCAAAAGACGCCAGCCAATTCAACATCGGTCCAATGCTCCCGAACATGGAAAAGCGCTATTGGCTGTACGTTGACGCAGACTTGGTAAAAAAATCGCTTGCCTCAAAGAAAACAATTCACACCGCGCTGTATTTTCAGTACACAAACTTGGGAAAGAAAAATGGTTACGGGATGATCAGCGAGCTAGACCCGGAAACAAAAAGTTTTGTGCACAAGGACATGTGGGTCGACACGCCTGACTTGCAATAATTATTTACCATTCTATTCTAAATGTCTGCCCCTTTGTGATGTCAACAATGTCCCAGCTCACAATTTCGTGCATCCCAGTCTGGGAGATTTCTGGCACGACTGAGGAGAGCGTCTTTTCGTCTTTTTCTTGGTTTACTTCGTAAAGCGTCGGGCGCTTCACCCCGGAGTTTGTCGGATATTTGAAACTGAGGGTGAATCTCTGGCAGTCAATTAAAAATGCATTTTCAAAATATCTTTCTGGCTCTTCCACCTCATAGATCAGGGAATAGCCCCTTCCCCTGTCCCCCTTGCAGATTGGCTCAGAAAAAATTGTTGTGAATTCTTTGCACTCTGGCTTGTCCATGTTTATGCTGCTTATCTTTAGCTCGTGGTTTTTTTCATCATATACTTGGACATTCAAATCGTTGATGGAGTATTTTGGGACGTCGGTTGCAATTCCATGCAGGACGTGCTTTATTGGTTCGTCTGAAATGTTGACGACTGAATAAGTTCTTTTGTGCTGGACGAGCATCGTTTGCGGATCAATTACGGACAGACTCACATCTAGGTGCGGATATAACGTGGATCTCTGTAGCTGTATGACCATGTCCCCATACTTGCTTCTCATCACCTCGCCCTTCGTTGGATGAAGCTTATTTCCAAAGTCGGCGCCATATGCAGAGTAAACAAGCATTGTGGTTCCGTGTTTTAGGACAAAGTCGTGGACGGGCTTTATTATTGCCTTGTACTCGTCTGAAAGCTCCCTTAGTGCCTCTGCCAGAGACGAGGACAGCAAAATGTGTCCATCATCGCCAAAATCCATGACCCTTCTTGCCAGAATTATTCCCGGCCCCCAGACATTTTTGTTTCCATGAAGATCGTTTACAATGAAGCAGTTGCCGTTATGCAGGCCGACTCTGATCCTGACTGTCTCTGACGGGATTTTGCCCTTGTTGTATTCCTCAAGTTTTTTTTGCAGCTGTATTGCCAGAAGCAGGGGAAGTTCAGGCCCCTGCAAAAATCCGAGGCACATGCCATCGCCGGTCGGGAGCATCAGTATCAGCTCTTTTGGAGTAAGTCGGTATGCGTCACACTCCGATATGCAGCGGTTTAGTGTTTCAATTTTCTTAATCTGGGTTTTTGTCGACATCGAGGTATCTGAAAGCCCAACTATATCTACAAAAAAGAAATTCGCATGGATCAAGGACAGACTTGATGCCAGTTCCATGGATTAACTGTATTTTAAGAAATAAAAAAGCATTTCCAATGATTGTGCTTTTATGAGATTATGAACCAGATATGCGGATTATTCCATTGCTCATCAAATATTGTATGGCAGACACAAATTCAGAATCAGATATTTTGTTGTCCGACCACCAGCCGGCGTTGTTCTTTATCCAAGACGGGATGTGGTTTGTGCTGGCGTAACCTATCGAGTCTGATGACTTGCTTGGGACTACAATTATTTTCTGCTGAATCAAATATTGTATTCCCTGCACAAAGTCAGTGTCCGTGATTTTTCCCTTCGACCACCAGCCGGCGTTATTCTTTATCCAGACAGGCAGTTGTGATTCCGATTGCACCACTTCAGACAGTGTCTGTTTTGGTTCCGGTGCGACTACTGTCAGGGCGTTGTGATAATACTTTTGGGCAAAGTTTTTGTCCAGATCCCAAACAAGCAGTCTCACATCAGACATGTTCATCGGTTTTGCAAACGTCATGTCGAACTTTAAGACAAAGTTGGTCGCGTCTTTTTCCAGTATGGTAAACTCTGCTGACGAGAACAGCTTGTGTGGGTCTTCAACCACAAGCGCATGGTATTTCTCAAATACAATCTTTGTATCGCTTGGAATGTTCTCGTCGCCTTTGTTGTTAATTCCAAGCTCAACGTGGTTGATGTTGTTTATTCCCTGATCCTCGGCCAAGTCAAATCTCAGCACCAGTTTTTCTCCGGTTTTTACCATTCTTGTAGTGGTCAGTGAGTTCAAGTCGACGTTTGATATTATTCCTCCTAGCCCGTCATTTGGATTGCCAAGCGACGATAATGATGCAGAGCCAAGGCTGGGCGCATTGCCGTGTCCTCCACTACCAGCATTGAATGCAGAAACCAGTGCCTTTATTCCTCCCACTGCAAACTTGGAGTTCGAGTCGATAAATGCAGACGCTCTGAACAGATTAGTGTCAAGCTGCGTTATGGTGGTGCTTAGGATTTCTCCACTGTCTGCAAAGTCACCGTCATCGTTTTTGTCGTGGTATATTTTTACATCAAATGGGCCCACCCCCTGCGAGTTTGCATCTTCTTGTGTAAAGTCAAACGATACATCACATCCAAGCAAGCAGCTTGCTCCTTCACTTGGCGTGATGTCCACCACGGTCCCAAGGAAATTGATTGTGGAAGACGTGTCAAGCGTATCCAGTGCAGTTGTCCTAGTCACAGTAATTACGCCGGAAACGCCATCAGGTAGTGTGATCGATGACGTGATTCCTGACGGCAGTATTGAATACGCAGTACCACCGTCTGCTACTTGGGTTACTTGAACGAAGGTTCCAAATGTTCCGGTCAGTGCAGGCGATACGGAGGCAGACGGAAGTGAGGTGCCGGCTGCTTGTAGATTGCCACTTTCGTGTACAGTTGCCACTAGATCGCCAACAACCGGTGGCTCTTCAGCAGAAGCATCTACAATTGTGATAGTCATAGTGTTGGGCTGTACCCAAGCACCGGTGTAATCGTCACCGATGCTTTGCGAAAACGTGAAGAGACGGTCAATGTCTGCCTTTGTTGCTACCGATGGCTGGTTTGTTGATTCGTCAAATCTTATTGTCAGGGTATCGCCGTTTGAGAATACGGAATCGCTGTTGTCGGGGTCATCTGCGACAAATGAAATTATGGATGGGCCACTCTTGTTGCCAAAACTTCCACTGAGAACTGGCGATGTAAAAGTCGATGCAAGGGACGTGCCGGCAGCGTTTTTGAGGTTGCCTGATGATTTGACAGTCAGAGTCAGACTGCCAACTGTAGGTGGCTCTGCACCGGTTGAATTCTTCACGGTTATTACAAGTGTGAACGGGTTAACCCAGACGCCGGTGTAGTTTGCGCCAAGGACCTGCGAAAACGTGAACAGGGAGTTTAGATTGGCTTTTGTTGCGACGGACGGCTGGTTTGTTGGCTCTGAGAACGTTACTGTGATGGCATCATCTGCATTGTATATGCTGTCGTCATTTGCTGAATCCTCTGCCTTAATTGACAAAATGGATGGGCCGGCGCGGGTTCCAAAGTTTCCAGCAAGTACTGATGACTGAGAGTCAGACGGAAGGGACGTGCCGGCAGCGTTTTTGAGGTTGCCAGCAACATTTACTGCCATTCGGAATGTGCCTACTGAGGGTGTCTCTGCACCGGTTGAATCCTTCACGGTTATTACAAGTGTGAACGGGTTAACCCAGACGCCGGTGTAGTTTGCGCCAAGAACCTTCGAAAACGTGAACAGGGAGTTTAGATTGGCTTTTGTTGCGACGGACGGCTGGTTTGTTGGCTCTGAG
>DATIGB010000151.1:0-10426 GCA_035454985.1 Candidatus Nitrosotenuis sp. | reverse complement strand
CCCACCAAGGAATGAAAAAACTTGACAGACTTGCAAGCGACATTCTAGACGAGCTGGCTGTGAAAAACCCATTGTTGAAAATCTATTCATAGTGAAACACTATGGGCTACCCGCATGACGAAAACACTCCAAACGAGGCGGAAATTACAGCGCAAAAAGAAATGATTCTAAAACAAATTTTATCGCCTGACGCAAGGCTCAGATTAAACAACGTACGGATGGTAAAGCCGGATCTCGCATCGCTTGTTGAAAACTACCTGATCGGCATGGTATCGCAAGGAAAAATACACGCACAAATCACCGATGATCAACTAAAACAAATACTCCTATCGACACAACAACCAAAACGCGATTTTAAGATTAATAGACGGTAAAACCCAAACAAAATATAATTAGGGGATATGAAGGACTCTAGTCATGAAGGCCGTAGTCTATGATGAATACGCTCCCGATGATAATTATAAGAAAATTCTTAAAGTTAAAGAAGTGGATGACCCAAAGCCAAAACCAAACGAGGTAGTCTTCAAGGTAAAGGCAGCCGCTCTAAACTATAACGATATCTGGGGAATGCGCGGACAGCCCGTTGCGGTGCCATTGCCACACATCTCTGGTTCAGACGCAGCCGGGGATGTCATCGCAGTCGGTGACGAAGTGGCAAACATCAAGGTTGGCGATAGAGTCGTTTCGCACTCCAACATGTCTTGTAGGGTTTGTAAAGCCTGTACTGACGGGCGAGAATTTGACTGTACCAGAAGGACCATTTGGGGATTCCAAACAGGTCCGCTGTGGGGGGCATTTTCCGAAATAACACATCTTCCAGAAGTTAATGTCGTAAAAATTCCAGACGGAGTAAGCTATGATGATGCGGCAGCCGCCTCAATGACACTTTTAACGTCATGGCACATGTTGGTTGGAAGAGCCAAGATAAAGCCAGGACAAACCGTCCTAATCATGGGTGGAGGTTCAGGCGTAGGCTCATTTGGTATACAAATTGCCAAACTTTATGGTTGTTCAGTAATTGCCACCGCAAGCGGTGATAAGCTTGACAAGTGCCTGCAGCTTGGTGCAGATTTCGCAGTAGATCACAGAAAAGAAGATTGGAGCAAGGAAGTATTCAAGATTTCAAAAGAAATTGCAAAGTCATCAGGCGGCGTACCTGGCATCGATGTATCATTTGATCACATTGGCCAGACACATTGGAATCAACAACTAACTTTGCTCAAGTACGGTGCAACTCTTGTCTCATGCGGTGCAACTACTGGTTATGATGCAAAAACCGATCTAAGACACATCTTTTTCAAGGGCACAAACATCTTGGGTTCGACTCAGGGTACGAGGGCAGAGCTTGAAGATGGACTGTACTGGATGGGCAAAGGAAAGATAAAGTCAGTGGTTGATTCTGTACACTCGTTTGAGAATGCTGCTGAGGCTCACACAAAGATGCTTACAGGTAAGGGCCTCTTTGGCAAAATCCTGATGAAACCAGAAGCATAGGCTTTATGACAAGGCTTTTTCGCAGCCTTTTGTTTGTACCAGGTAACAATCCTCGCTTTTTAGAAAAGGCAAAAACCATTCAGGCAGACATTGTTTGTTTTGATCTTGAGGATTCTATTCCGGACTCCGAAAAAGTAAATGCCCGTAATTTGATAAAAGGTGCACTAAAGTCGCGCTCACAATACGTGCCAGACATCTACGTCAGGACAAATTCCCCCGTTTCTGGAAAAATTCCAGACGATCTTGAGCAAATCGTACAGGAAGGAATTGATGGAATCGTAATACCAAAGGTGAACAGTTCAAAAGAACTACTAAAGATTGAAAAAACAATTACAAGTCTTGAAAAAAGGCGAAAACTAAAGCCTGTTTCCATAATCCCATCAATAGAGTCTGCGCAGGGAGTTGTAAATGCGTATGACATCGCATCGTGCAGCAAAAGGATTTCCGCCTTGGTCTTTGGCGTATTTGATCTGCTAAATGACATGGGAATAGAATACACAAAACAGCCAGAAGGCGCAAAATATGCAAGGGCCAAAATTCCACTCGACGCAAAGGCTGCAGGAGTCCACGCAATTGACGCAATATGGCAGGACCTAAAGGATGAGGGGGGACTCAAAGAAGACTGTATGATTGGGAAAAGCCTAGGCTATGTTGGAAAAAGCATCATACATCCTGATCAAATACCGATCACTCATGAGGCGTTCATGCCAAACAAGTCAGAAATCGAATGGGCCCGCAAAGTATGTGACACATACTTGGAATCAACAAAGAAGGGAAAGGGGGCTACCGTAGTTGACGGCAAGATGGTTGACGAAGTCCACTACAAGCGCGCAAAGGCCTTGCTTGATCTGGCCAAAAATTAACTCCATACATAGTCTTTGATCTGCAGGACAAGCTTGAATTTATTTTCTGCTTTCAACTGCATTGGTATTTACAAATCGTACCGAATCAATAGATCATAGGCGTTGTAATGCAAAATAGCTATTATAATATGATAATATGAGATGATCAAATTAAACAAACATTTACCTAAATCTGCTAATTGCACCTAAATCATTACTGAAAAAACATGCGAGTCAGATCACTTAATTCAAAACTGATCTGCCTGTTCCTAATTGTTGCGATGATTCCGATGACTGCAATTTCTGTTATCAGCTATACAAACTCTCAAACCTCGCTAGAAAAAAGAGCGTTTGATCAATTACAAACTCTGGCAGATGATCGAGACATCTCAATAAAACAATACACCAAAGCAAGAACAGGACAGCTAAACACGCTAGCTCAAGACCCAGTTATAATACAAGGAACAAAATTCCTAACTAACAAAGGTGATCTGAACAGCATGGGGACAGATCAGTTTGCAAAATCCAATCCAGATTTTGTCCCTATGCTTGAAGGTTTTACCGTGGCCACTGGTGGAAATGAAGGCGGCTTTCATAATTTCAAAATTATTTCAAATGCTGGCAAGATACTATATTCTGACAAACGCCCAGAAATAGGAACAGATTACTCAGAAAATCCAGTTTTCGTAAAGGGGGCATCAAAGTCTTATACAGAATTGACACAAATTGATACTAAACGAACCACCATCACTGCCATGCCGATTATGGATGAATATGGCAAATACGGCATCTTGGAGGCAGAATCTGCGTCAAATGAGCTGGATGCAGTTCTTTTGAACAGGCAAGGACTAGGTGAAACAGGTGAAACATACCTAGTCGGATTGAATCATAGAACCATGCTGACTCCATCGCGATTTCATGAAGGATATGAATTCAAACAAAAAGCAGATACCCTGCCAACTAAAGAATGTGCAGATAATGGAAAAAGTATTCCTCCGTCGCTTTATCCTGATTACAGAAATGTTCCAATCTATGGCGTATCGCACTGTGAACCAGAACTTGGGTATGTTTTGATTGCAGAATACGATGTTGCAGAGGTTGTTGCGCCGGTGGTTGCTCTGCAGAACATGTACATTATCACAGGCAGTATCATAGCTGCAGTAGTTGGAACGTTTGCATTTTTTATGTCAAGATCGATTTCTAAACCAATTAAATCCGCGGCAAACATCGCCAAAAAAATAAGCGAGGGTAGTTTGTCCGTAACTGTCCAAGAATCGAAATCAAAAGATGAGATAGGAATACTCATAAATTCGGAAAAACAAATGGTCGAAAACCTAAGAAAAGTCATAAGTGAAGTACATGGTGCATCCGAGTCAGTATCCTCAAACGCTCAACAAATGTCTGCGTCTGGACAAGAACTAAATTCAGCAGTACAACAAATTGCAACTACTGTAGATCAAGTATCAAGAGGTTCTCAAACACAAGCTCAACGCATTGAAAAATCAAAACAATCAATTGACCAACTGACAGGTACAATTACCGATCTTTCGCAAAGTGCACGGGAGTCACTAGAAATTACTGACGACGTTAGAAGCATATCTGAAAGGGGCGCCATATCTGCAAAAGAGGCAGGAGAGCATATGAATAAGATAATTCAGACTACAAACGAATCTGCACAAAAAGTCAGAGAATTGGCTGAAAAGACAAACGAAATTACTGCAGTTCTTGACGTGATCAGGCAAATCGCTGATCAGACAAATCTGTTGGCACTGAACGCAGCAATTGAAGCTGCACGTGCAGGAGAGGCGGGGCGTGGATTTGCTGTGGTTGCAGATGAAGTCAGGCGTCTTGCAGAAAACTCTGCCAAATCATCAGAGGAAATTGATAAAAAACTAAAAGAGATTCAGGAAAACGCCCACATCGTAGTGGGTGACATCGAAGCAAGCTCAAACGAAGTCAATCAAGGAAAATTAGTTATTGACTCTTCGTTAAAATCTCTTGATGATATTGCGACAAACATAAAGAACGTATCAAAGAGCGTAAAAGCATTATCAGAATCTGTGCAAGATCAGCTTGTAAAAATAAAGGCAGTCTCAGAAGATGCGACAGAGATTTCCGCAGTTTCAGAGGAAAACGCAGCTGCAACAGAAGAAGCCTCTGCCGCAGTAGAACAGCAAACTGCCCAAACACAAGAAATATCCACAGCCGCTACCCAGATGGCAGAACTTGCCGAACATCTTGCGCAGACAATTTCAAAATTCAAATTGGATGACACAGCGAGCCAAACTCACACAGATCAAAAACACCCAGTCAAAAATACTTTGATTGCAAAACTATTGGGAAAATAATCGAAACAATTTATCAGATCTTCTTATGTGATTGTATAAACGAGCTTCCAAGCAGTAGTATGTTTCTTTTTCTTTCTTTTAGTCTACGAATAGAATACGGTAACCAGTTTGTTCCGTAGGGAATGTACTCAGAAACACTGAACCCAGTTTTTACAAGTCTGGACTTTAATTCGCCTCTTATTCCCCGCAACATCTGAAACTCGAATTTTTTCTCATATTTTCTAGATAGTTTTGTGGCGTTTTCGATCATTGCAGAGTCGTGCGTAGCTATGCCAAATTCATTCGCCTTTCTGAAAAGCAGTCCCATCAACCTAAGATAATTCTGGTCAATTTCGTATTTTGATTTGTATGCAACCTTTTGGTTTTCCCTGTATGCACCCTTTACTAGGCGTATTTTAGCCCCCATTGTCAACAAATCGACAAGATCGTTTTCTGTCCTCATTAGATTTGCCTGCAACGCCATTCCAAGTCTTTCATATTTTGAAAATAAACTCTGATAGATTTCTATTGTCTCATCTGTGTGGTCTGATGATTCCATGTCGATCCAGACAAATGTCTGTGAGGATATTGCGGTTTTTATTAGGATTTCAAAGTTTTGGATACATTCTTTCATATTTCGTGAAAGACCAATCTGTGTCGGTTTGACAGATATGCCGCCATTTATCTTCCACTTCCTAAACGAAGACATGACCGTCTTGTACTCGTCGATGGTTTTTTCAATGATCTGCTTTGATGTATGGTATTCACCCAGCCTGTTGATTATTACTCCCATGCCGTTTTTGTATGATGCCTGTGCTGCGGATAGCGCATCATCAATGGTATTTCCAGCGATCCATTGTTTTGCAAAGCCAAAGAGCGCCTTTTCCATTATTTGCGTGCCTGATACCAACAATCATGACTTGTTACCCTTGTGTAAAAATTTTAAGAAAAATTAAGTTGCTAAATGGAGTTCAAAAATTATCCTATTTAGCCAAGCTCTTTTCTGTTTTTCTGAATCTTGCTATCATAGCTAGCATGTATGCAGAAATTGCAACTATTGCACCTTGCAATACCTTTGCTGTAAGATCTGGCGTACCAACATCGTCTTGAATGCCTATCATTGGTATGTTGATGGTCCTGGTTGCGACATAGAACGCAATTAACGCAACAGACCCAATCAAGGCAATGACATAGGGCTTTCTGCTAATTGATTTTTTCTTTAGCATCCACAAACCAATTGGGACGTACGACACACCAACTATTGAGAAAAAGACGATTTCTCCCATGTCCCCAAATCCTTGGGATCCTGATGTGTTTTCTGTATTTTGCTCGCCTGTTTCGCCAGCCTCCCTCTCAGTAACGCCAGCCTGCGCCTCTGCCTCTGCCTGATGATCCTTGTTTTCACCATATGCTAGTGTTAGGTACAGTATACCTGTGGACAGCATGAGTGCGGCAAGAACATAAGCTGCTACATGTGCTGATTTTTTTTCCATGGCCCACATATGGCTTTGATATTTAATTTGATACCGACCGTTCCCATCGGTGAGAACGGAATCAGTCTTTGAATTTTTGCCACAGTCTGACTATCTTGTCATCCATCTTTATTCGATGTACTGAGTATGTCATCTTTCCATCTTTGAAATTAACGTTGATTTCAGAGACCAAACTTTTGTAATAGCTCTCACCCAGTCCCTCAATTGTTCTTATCACCTTTGTTTTTTTGATAAGATTCAATTCTTCTAGATTCTTAATTTTTCTATATGCCGTGGATGTAGGCATGTCTAGTTTTGCCGCAATTTGCTGAGAGGACAGTTCCTCATTTGTCAGAATTGTCAGAATCTCCCGTGTATACCTGTCTGCAAGTACTGAGGTAATGTCATCATCAGTTTCCATTTCAACTTTTTTTAACCGCTAAAATCAATATGATGAATCCGACAATTTCAAAAGATTCCGCAATTGTCTCTTGGATGAATTTGCTACCAATAAAATAAAGTGCGTCCTCAACAACAGTTTCCCCTAAAACAAGAACGGTAAACCCGGCTACCAAAAGAAGCATCGGGGGATACTTTGTCTTTTTGTAAGCCTTGGCCGCATAAAACACCAAGATAAAGCCAACAGTTAGATGAATAATTGTAATTACAGTATCCGACAGTTCCATAACGAATTGCCCCCAATTCTATTATTAAACGTCAAGTAACTGTGTTATCTTTTAGAAATGATCCGTGATTACGACATCGCTTAAAGGCAGTTGTCCGCCGCGCGGTTGGGCCTCCTTTGCTGCTTTTCCAATTGTTATCATCATACAAATCATGTGATCCTCTGGCAAATTGATAAGCGCTCCAACCCTCTTCGGATCAAAGCCAACCATCGGACAAGAGTCATAACCCATGGATTTTACCGCTAGCATTATGGTTTGTGCGGCGATGCCGCACGAACGTATGGCCTCATCACGCATAAACTGGTCTTGACCTCTATACGTTTCAAGAATTGCTGGTACGATGTAGTCCTGTACCTCCTTTGGGGCGTTTTTCCAGTATCTGGCAGGATTTTTTTCCCACGCCTTTAGATCCGCACACAAAATGAGAAGCATTGATGCATCAGTTACCTGAGCTTGGTTCCATGACGCTGCACGAATTTTTTTGCGCAGTTCCTTATCAACAATATGAACAAATCTCCAGTTTTGAATGTTATATGAAGTCGGGGACAATATGGCAAGTGCAAGAATTTTGTTAATTTCGTCAGGTGACATTTGATACTGCGGATCAAAATGTTTTATGGCGCGTCGTTTTTCGATTGCGTCAAAGGTCTCCATGTGCTCCAACTCTTGACCTGGCTTTTAAGCATTAGTCCAATTGCAAAAATCATTTTATAGCCATATCATATCATAACAACAGTTGTTTACAGGAATAATCGAAGGCATTGGAAAAGTAATCAGAATAGAGAAAAAGACCAGCAACAGAAGTGCTGTAAAAATGACAGTTGATCTAGGTAAGCATGCAAGGGGGCTCAAAATAGGCCAAAGTGTTGCATTAAACGGAGTCTGTCTTACAGTCACTGGAATTTCAAGCTCAAAATGTGATTTTGAAATGATAGAGGAGACCACCAAAAAAACTGATCTTGGAAATTTAAAAGAGGGAGGAGTCATCAACATTGAGCGAAGCCTAAAGGTTGGAGACAGGATGGAGGGGCACTTTGTTCTTGGTCATGTGGATGGTGTAGGTGTAATTAAAAAAATTGAAAAAAAGCCAAAGGAAATCAAAATATGGTTTGAGATACCAAAAAACCTAGCAAAATTTGTTGTGCAAAAGGGATCAATTGCCATTGATGGAATTAGTTTAACTGTGGTTGATGTGCAAAAAAACCTCGCGTCGGTTTGCTTAATACCGCATACAGTCGATGTGACAAATTTTCATACAAGAAAAATTGGCGACAAGGTTAATATTGAAACCGACATTCTTGGGAAATATATCCTAAAGTAGGAATAAATTATTACCAGTTTATTGGTAATTACCAAAATATTAGTAAACTTTATAATTAAACCGAAGGCGAGTTCTGATTATGGCACTAGACGAGGCAATAGCCTCACTTAAGCGAGGCGAATTTGTATTACTCTATGATTCTAACAGTCGGGAAAATGAAGTCGATATGGTAGTCGCTGCACAATTTATCACACCAGAGCACATAGCAAAAATGCGTCAACATGGAGGCGGCCTTATTTGCATTGCACTAAATGACTCACTTGCACAATCTCTCAACTTGCAATACATGCATAACATATTGTTCCGTTCAGATAGCGTGGATTCTAACTCCAAGCAGATGATAATGGGCACCGCACCGTATGGAGATCATCCAACATTCTCAATATCCGTCAACCACAAGCAGACGTACACTGGAATCACGGACAGGGACAGGGCACTCACAATAAAGGAAATGGCAAATCTTTATGGATCTAAAAGCCCAAAAAATGTCTTCACATCGTCGTTTGTAACGCCGGGCCACGTGCCGCTATTACTTGCATCAAGTGGATTGCTTGTTAGTAGACAGGGCCACACAGAAATGTCAGTTTATCTAGCAGAACTTGCAAAACTGATTCCTGTTACAGCAATATGTGAGATGATGGACTCACAAACATATTCGGCATTGTCAGTGGAAAAGGCAATGAAATTTGCAAAAGAAAATAACATTCCTTTTGTTGACGGTAAAGAGCTACTAGAATTCTCAAAGGTGCACTAGTTGAACATTGCAATAGTTACCGCGGAATTTAACGAGGAAATAACATCAAGAATGCTTGACGTGGCGCTAGAAAGGGCAAAATCTCTAAAATTACAAGTAAAGTATTCCTGCAAGGTTCCAGGTGCGTATGATATGCCAATAATTGTAAACTCATTACTTCAGAAAAAAGACGTAGACGGTGTAGTTACGCTCGGCGCAATAATAAAGGGACAAACAAAGCATGACGAAATAATAGCGAATGCAACGGCAAAATCACTGACCGAACTTTCGTTAAAATACCAAAAACCAGTATCCCTTGGAATTTCAGGTCCAGGAATGCAGGAACGCCACGCACACGCACGAATAAGGCCCGTGGCAGAGCGGGCAGTTGAGGCGGTTTTAAAGATATCAAAGGAATTGGAAAAAATACAATGATTCAGCTTACAGTAATCAAAATAACGGAATATGGGCCATGGACGCTAACCCTTGGAAGTGATAGGGAGCATGAATTACAAATGCTTCAGGCTAACCTTTATAGAGAAATACAAAAGATGTTTTCTGAAAAAAACTCACTTGTGTTTTCCAACAGATTTGATGAGTTCTTCGCAGTCACAAACGGCCTTACACTTGAGGATCACATAGAGTTTCAGAAAAAACTGGAAAAAATATCTTCACTGAAACTGTCAATGTCGATAGGATATGCAGATACGCCATTTGATGCAAATCTAAAAGCGCATGAGGGCAAGAAAACACCAGTTGTTTTAAGCAAGGAATACAACATCTATGGGTTTATTGACAGAAGCTCTGATCAAAAAGTTACAATAATGCATTTTGATGTTGAAAATCTAACGTCACAACGAAAGATAAAGTCGCCATATGAAATCTCTTCAATAATTTTCAATTTGTATGCAAAAATGTCCCAGTTCTTTTTGGAAAGGAAATCCATGACATTCTTCATGGGAGGAGATAACTTTATGGTAGTATCAGCAGATGATTCCAAAGAGAATGCAAAAGAGTTTTTAGATTTGGCTAAAAAAGAATCTGACATAACGCTAAACTGTGGAATTGGAACGGCAAGAACTGTGAGAGAGGCAGTGAACCTTGCAACAAAGTCGCTCGATACAATAAGAGAGATTAGACAATCTGGAAAAGAAAAACCAGAAATCTATGAAATGTCATGCATCTAAAAAATCTCGGCGTTCTATATGGTAAAAACCTAGAATACATCCATTCTACAAATCTTCAAATTAAAAATCAATTTTTTGGAAAGATCAACAGTGTGCCAAAAAATGAAAAGCCCATAGATTGCGAAGGCTTGTTGCTTATTCCTGGATTTGTTAATGCTCATACTCACATTGGGGACTCAATAGCAAAAGATGCAGCAAGTGGTACCGCGGATGACAAAATTCATCCAATTTTAGGCGCAAAACAGCGAATCTTGAAAAAATCTGAGCCTGAGCATCTTGTTAGTTTTATGAGAAACTCTTGTCTTTCCATGTTAAGAAAGGGAATAACGACGTTTGTTGATTTTAGGGAAAGCGAGCTTGCCGG
>DATIGB010000150.1:0-7939 GCA_035454985.1 Candidatus Nitrosotenuis sp. | reverse complement strand
GCAAGAATGAAAGCCCAGATTTATGGCAACGAGGTCAGGTGCCCAGATAAGAAAACTGCGGAAAAGATGAGAACCTCGATTTTGGATGCGCGAAAGCACAACGATTCGCTGGGGGGCGTAATAGAATCCACCACGGTAAATGTGCCAGTCGGTCTGGGCGAGCCAATCTTTGGCTCCTTAGAGTCAGACATCAGCAAGGCAATCTATTCCATTCCATCCGTGAAGGGGGTGGAGTTTGGATCAGGCTTTGCGGGCTCTGAATTGTTTGGCTCTGAGAACAACGACCCGTATACTGTCAGGGGCGGCAAAATAGTCACAAAGACAAACAATTCCGGAGGAATTCTGGGAGGACTCTCAAACGGCATGCCGATCATAATGAGAGTTGCATTCAAGCCAGCCTCATCAATTGCAAAAAAACAGACCACAGTTGACATCAAAACAAAAAAGCCGGTGACGCTCCAGGTGCACGGAAGGCACGACCCGTGCGTTGTCCCGCGAGCACCACCAGTTGTCGATTCACTTGTCTCACTAGTACTTGCAGACCATGCGCTTTTGGGCGGTTTCATCAAACCAACATTATAAAATGTCAAACATTGATCAACTACGAAACAAAATAGACAGCATCACACTAGAGATGCTCACGCTCCTAAAGGAAAGAACCGAAATCGCAAAACAGATTGGCGAACTCAAAAAGAGTAGCGGGCTCAATGTGACTGACGAGGCAAGAGAAGAGCAGCTCAGAAAGGAGGTGAGCGAGTTCTGCAAAAACGCGGGACTTGATGAGTCGCTTGGAAAAAAGTTTCTGAATTTTCTCCTAAACGAGTCCACAAAAGTCCAGTCCGACGGAAAGCAGACGCACCTGACAGTGTTTTTGAAAGCAAAAAGCCTCGAACAGCAAGGGAAAAAAATAATTCACATGGAGGTAGGCGAGCCGGACTTTGTTCCGCCAAAAACCGTCAAAGATGCACTCAATGAGGCATTTGACAAAGGATTTGTAAGGTACGGTCCTGCAGCTGGAATACCGCAGCTTAGATCAGCGCTTGCGCAATACGCAACAAAGGAGTTCGGCGCTTTAGTGAAACCAGAAAACATACTTGTTTCTCCGGGTGCACGATTCTCGATTTATCTTGCAATCAGCACACTCCTAAATCCGGGCGACGAGATGATTGTAATAGAGCCGGCATGGCCGGCATACAGGGACTGCGCCATAAACGCAGGAGTCAAGGTCAGAACAATCCCAACTACGCTGGAATCCAAATGGGAGCCAACCATTGCACAAATTGAAAAGACAATAAACGACAATACAAAAATGATTGTTCTGAACTACCCAAACAACCCCACAGGAAAAATTCTTCCGCCAAAACTTCAAGAGGAGATAATCAAGGTTGCGGAAAAAAACGACCTTTACGTGCTTAGCGATGAGATTTACTCGGCGTACTCGTTCTCGGAATGGAAGAGCGTTCTGTCGTACAACTATAGAAAAACCATTGTGACCCAGTCATTCTCAAAGTCCCATGCGATGACTGGTTTTAGGATTGGGTACACCATATCTGATCCAAAGACAATTGAGAAAATGACAAAGCTTCAGGCCCTCTGCCTGACAAACGTGTCAGAACCGATCCAGTATGCAGCGCTAAAGGCGCTGGATGCAGACATTTCTCCCAATGCAAGAATAATCAGATCTAGGATTGACGCTGTCATCAGGGAGGCAAAAAGAATAGGTTTGGAGTTTGTTGCACCGGACGGCGCAATGTACCTTTTTGCAAAGGCAGAAAAGCAGGGGTTTGACGGAGTCGAGTTCTCCAACACGCTGCTTGATCATGGGGTTGCCGTGGCCCCAGGCGACGGATTTGGCAATTATAAGGGCTTTATCCGCATTTCTGCCTGTCAGGACGAAAAGAGACTAATGGACGGAATGAAGATATTACATGAGGTTCTAAACGAGTCAAAATGAAAGAAAGTATTACAATAATCGGGGCAGGCGGCAAAATGGGGCAGTGGTTTGCCAAGTATTTCACATCAAACGGTCATCAGGTTGTCGGATATGACTCCGAGGTCCAGATAACCGACAAGACAGTCAAAAAGTCAGATTCCCTTGTAGGGGCTGTTCTTAGCGCAGACATCGTTTTGCTATGCACCCCGACCAGACGCACTCCCGAAATAATCAGACTTATTGCAAAGGAGATGAAACGCGGTTCGTATCTGATTGAGATTTCATCGCAAAAGGCAAAAACAGCTGCGGCGCTGCTGAAGATCCCAGCAAAGATCAACCCCGTCTGCATCCATCCAATGTTTGGTCCAGGTGCAAAAAAGATCAAGGGCCAGAATATAATTTCCATCCCAATCAAGGACGCAAAGAAAGAACTGAATTTGGTAAAGACTCTTTTTGAGGGGGCAAATTTTGTTACAATTGACGCAATTGAACACGACAAGAAAATTGCAATCATCTTGGGACTGACGCATCTTGTCAACTTGGCATTTGCAAACATACTTGCAAAAGACGACAAAATTTCATTGACTGAGCGAATGTCTGGCAACACCTTTAAGATTCAAAAAATACTGGCCGAAAGCATAATGACAGAGTCAACAGAATTGATTGAGACAATAATTGCAAATCCAGAAATCAGAAGAGCCGCAGAAGAGCTTTGGAAGGACATCGGAAGGCTCCTAACAGACATACAGGAGAACAAGTCAGAAGACATCACGAACTACATCAGAACGGTGCAGCAGGGACTTGCAAAGAATTCAGACCTGGAAGAATCTTACAAAAAGATGAATGCGATGATAAACGCAATCGAAAAATAATCTGTCATGCGCTCCACAAAAATAGTAACATCGTTTGTGACAAGCAACGAAAAACTCCTCCTCCTAAAGAGAAGCGACCGCGTAAAAAGCATGAGAGGCCTGTGGGGGGCAGTAAGCGGAATAATTGAGGAAGGAGAGGAGCCGCTCCATCGAGCAAAAATCGAGATTTTCGAGGAAATAGGCATAAAAAGCGATCAAATTCAGCTATTAAAGGCAGGGAACGAAATGGCGATTTCCTCACCTCAGTACCCCGATCACCAGTGGATGGTTTTTCCGTTCCTGTTCTCAATGAAAAGCCAGAAAGTTTTGCTCAATTGGGAGAACTCGGCATACGCGTGGATAAACCCTCAAGAAATTCACAAGTATGAAACAGTTCCAAGCTTGGCCGACGTGTTATTCAATCTGCTGTAGGTTCTCGTTTTCTTTGACATACTTTCTTTGCTGAGGAAGCATGACATAGACGCATGCTCCTCCGCACATGGTACACGGAACATTGTTTCCG
This sequence comes from Candidatus Nitrosotenuis sp., assembly GCA_035454985.1. GTDB lineage: Archaea > Thermoproteota > Nitrososphaeria > Nitrososphaerales > Nitrosopumilaceae > Nitrosotenuis. The sequence continues at coordinate 4,632 of DATIGB010000150.1, read as the reverse complement.
TCTCTCTGCCCGGTCCGGTTGTGTATTCTGGCTGCCTCCTCTGGGTCTATTGACAGCGCGATTTGTTTTTCCCAGTCAAGTGTGCGTCGCGCCTCAGTCATCTTTGTGTCCCAGATGATTGCCTTTTCTCTTAATTTGACCAAGTCTCCTGCATGCGCTGCAATTCTATACGCAATCAGCCCCGCCCTCACCTCTTCGGCGTTAGGAAGCGCCAGGTGTTCGGCAGGTGTAAGATAGCACAGCAGGTCAACGCCCTCGCTTGCAGCAATTGCAGCCCCAATAGCGCTTGAGATGTGATCATATCCTGATGCAATGTCTGTTACAAGCGGCCCTAGCACATAGTACGGAACATCGCCAATCAGCGATTTTGCAAGCCTGACGTTTGCTGCAACCTCGTTTAGCGGAACATGTCCCGGTCCCTCAACCATCACTTGGATGTCTTTTTCATGTGCCTGCTTTGTCAGTCTTGAGATGTTTATCATTTCTTGAACCTGGAGTTCGTCGTGTGAGTCAAGAATGGAGCCAGGCCTTAGCGCATCGCCAAGACTGAACGTAACGTCGTATTTTTTTGCAATTTCCATCAGATAATCATAATGAGTAATGTACGGGTTCTCCTTGTCGTATTTTAGCATCCATGCGGCAGTGATTGTTCCGCCCTTGCTCACAACCCCTCCGTATCGCTGCACCTTGAGAATTCTTTTTGCTATCTCCTTTGATATTCCGGAGTGAATTGTGGTGTAGTCAACCCCGTCCTTTGCGTTGTTCTCAAACGCCTTTAGAAAGTCATCCTCTGTGATGTCCAGAGGGTTCTTGTGTTTTTCAACCCCATAGTTGTATGCCTCGTAAATCGGGACAGTTCCAAAGGTTATTGGCGCTGCCTCTAGCAACGCCCGTCTTATTGAGCCAACATCGCCGCCGTCGCTCAGATCCATAATTGTGTCAGCATGATGCTTTACTGCAATTTTGGCTTTTTCTATTTCCTCGTTTAGGTCCACTTTGAGTGTCGATGTGCCAATGTTCACATTCACCTTGGTCTTTAGTCCCTTTCCAATTCCCACTCGGTGCACCTTTTGCGGTCTGGTATTGTTGCTTGGGATTATGATTGAGCCGCTTGCAACTTTTGATCGTAGCCAGTCAAGTGAAACGTCCTCATCACGAGCAACCTGTTTCATCTCGTCAGTTATCATGCCACGTCTTGCGGCACTCATTTGAGTTCCCATGTGTACTAGTACGTTGCCTCCAGATTTAAACAGTATCGGAAGGCAGCCAGCGCTTGAGTGCTCCATTAAATAGAATCTCGGACAATTTCACAAAAACACTATTACGACATGTTTGCCAAGACATGTCATGAACATACTGTCAGTGGGCGGCTCGGATCCATCATCAGGTGCCGGAGTCCAAGGGGACATCAGAGCGGCATCTGCACTGGGCGCCAACTGCTTTAGTGTCATTACAGCAATAACAAGCCAGAACTCTGCAGAATTCTCAGGCGTAGAATCGATTTCTCCGCCAATGATTGAAAGGCAAATTGACTCCATACTTTCCGATTTTAAGGTCGACGCAATTACAATAGGAATGGTTTATGATTCCAGCGTAATACGGGCAATTCACTCAAAGTTACGCGGAAGAAAAATACCAATCATACTGGATCCGGTGATACAGTCCACAACGGGCGGAACTCTGCTAAAAAAATCTGCACTGGAGCAATTCAGGAAGTTGCTCATCCCATTATGCCTTGTCATAACCCCAAATGTATCGGAAGCCGAGATCCTGTCCGGCGTCAAGATTACAAGGGGAACAGACCTCGCAAGGGCTGCAAAAAAGATGTCCAGCCTTGGTGCAAAAAAAATAGTCATAACTGGTCACAGATTTGTCAAGGACAAGATTTCGGATTTTGTTTATGAGGACGGACGGGGCATTTCCATTTCAGGACCCAAGATAGGCGAGGAAATTCATGGAAGCGGCTGCACCTTTGCCTTTGCCCTAAGTTACGCAATTGCGTCAAAGAACACGCTTGCCGATGCGGTAAAATTTGCAAAGTGCTTTACGTACCAGTCCATGAAAGACGCCCAAAGACTCGGACACGGAATCAAGATAACAGACCTGAAAAAAGACAGGATCAAAACAGAACTCGGTTCTGCCATCAAGGAGTTTGAGAACCTAAGAGACGCGTACGGCCTAATTCCGGAATGCCAGACAAACTTTGTGTATTCAAAACAAAACCCAAAATCGGTTTTGGATGTGTTGGGCGTCTCAGGCAGAATTGTCAGGGCCGGAAGGAGGCTGGTTGTTGCAGGCAGTTTGGAGTACGGCGGATCAAGGCACGTTGCGACTGCGGTCATCACGATGCAAAAGAAATTTCCCAGCATTCGATCTGCTGCAAACATCAAATATGATCAAAAAACTATTGACAAATTTCAAAAAACAAAAAACAGAATCGCAAGCTATGACAGGGGGGATGAACCGGACAGGACAAAGAGCAAGGAGAACTCATCAATCTCCTGGGGAATAGAGAGCGCAATCAAGGACTCAAAGTACGCACCTGACATAGTGTATCACCGAGGAGACATTGGAAAAGAGCCGATGATAATCGTGTTTGGAAAAAACCCAAAACAAGTGGTGGCAAAAATTTCCAAGATTCTATAAAACAAGATTGTCAGAATGCGCAAATCAACATAAATACTCTTATTTTTAATTAAAGGCATGAAGGCAGTAATACTTGCCGGCGGCCTAGGCACAAGGCTGCAACCATACACCACATTTCTTCCAAAGCCGATGCTTCCGCTTGGCGAAAAACCGCTTCTTGAGCACCTAATAGACTGGGTGAAAAACAACAAAATAACAGACATTGTCCTCTGCGTCAGCTATCTGAGAAAAACAATCGAGGACTACTTTGAGGACGGGAGCAGACTCGGGGTAAAGATAGAATATGCGGTGGCAAACAGACCTCTTGCGACTGCCGGGCAGCTCAAGACTGCTGAGCCATTCATCGACGATACGTTTGTTTGTGTGTACGGCGACTCGGTTTTTAATTTTAATTTAAGAAAAATGATAAACCAGCACAAGGCAAGGAGGTCATTTATCACGATGAGCCTTCACCAATACAAGACGACCATAAAGTACGGTGTTATCGAGACCTCAAAGAGCGGCAGAGTGACGGCGTGGAATGAAAAGCCCGACATCAGCGCAAACATAAACATCGGATGCTACGTGATGGAGCCACAGGTGTTCGGATTTATCCCAAACAATGTTCCGTATGGGATGGATGATGTGATCAAAAAGGCGCTGGCAAAAAAGAAAGATGTCAACAGCTTCATAATAAAGAACGGCTTTATCGATATTGGAGACAAGGCGTCATACAAAAAAGCATACCAGGAATTCAGAGAAAAGCTCGGCAAGATCTAAGCATGGATGATATCACAATCAGGAAAATAAGAGAAAGTGATCTGAATAATGGGTTTTTAGAGTCGCTTGACAACCTAAAAGCCGCAAGCAATCTAGGCAATGAAAAAGCCAGAGCAATTCTAAAAAAAATAACAGCGAATCCAGACAATGTTATTTTTGTTGCGGTTCTTGACAACAAAGTAGTCGGTTCTGTGTCCCTGATCATAGAGCAGAAATTCATCCACGATGGGGGACTGGTAGGTCACATTGAGGACGTGGTGGTTTCAAAGGAGCATGAGGGTAAGGGAATTGGCTTTAAGATAATGCAGGCTGCCCTAGAATACGCCAAAAACCAGGGCTGCTACAAAACCATTTTGGACTGCGATGACAAGGTAAAACCATTTTATGAGAGGCTCGGCTTCAAGGCGCACTCAAACGGCATGAGGTTTGACCACTAGAAATATTCCTTGACTGGTCTCTTTTTTGTCCTAAACAAAAGCGCCCCAGTTGCCATTATTGGTATTGAGACTGCCATGAACAGCTGAGGAACGGTAGTAACTGCAAACACCAAATAGTTCTTGTCTATTTTTGGAATCAGCGAGTTTGCATAGAACATTCCAATTAGCAGAATCGCCCCTCCAGCTATTATGATGCTTCCAACAGATCTGGAGCCATATCTCTTTGATAAAATGAAGACAGTTCCCGCGATGCTCATTGCTGGTGCAACTCCAATTGAAATGTACATTAGAATTTGCGGCTCTGGCTCCACTTCGATTTTTGGCGAGGTCAGAAAAGTGTAGAAGGTAATGATTTCTGCGCTAAACATTATGAACAGGCCGAGGCTTGCGACTGCCAGGTATTTTTCAATTGCCACGAACTACAGGACGAAATTTAGATAAATAAACGGTATGAAAGCCAGATTTTTGACATGCGCAGATGCGAGACTAGATTATGCCGACAAGGCCTGCGAGCTCCTTTCTGCACGCAGCCCCAAGCTGCTCTGCGGCTTTTTCTGGAGGAATTGAGTTTAGAAATATGCCATATCCCCTTTCCAGCCCCGACCACGGAGCAGTCAGCGGATAGACCTCGATGTGCCAGTGAATTTGCCTGCTGTTTTTCTTTTCAGGCGAGAGATGGAAAACCAAATTGTAGGAGACGTTCTTTAAGCTTGTAGACAGGCCCCCCAGCGTAGCTCGCAGAATCAGGGACAGATCGTTGATTTCTTTTTGCGTTATTTTTGAAAAGCTC
>DATIGB010000149.1:0-2678 GCA_035454985.1 Candidatus Nitrosotenuis sp. | reverse complement strand
GAGTAAAGATCCAACCGGACAAGCCGTTTCCAGATCTTGGGGATAGGGGAATTTTCATATGCACTGCAGAAATATTACCGCTTGCAGATCCTACTGTAGAGCCTGGCCCGCCAAACGAGGAAGTAATTGAACTTGCAAGGGTGGTGGACCGAGGAATAAGGGAAAGCGGCATGCTAGATCTTACCAAACTTGTTCTGATAAAAGACAAATCCGTAATAGGGTTGTTTGTTGACAATAGCGTTACTGATTATGATGGAAACTTGTTTGACGCATGCTCGTACGCCTCAGTAGCAAGTATACTTTCTTGCAAGGTGCCAAAATGGGAAATCAAAAATGATGCCCCGTCACTAGTGCCGGATTCTGCGTCTGACCCACCAATCACGACAATCCCAGTCTCCGTAACAATGGGAAAAATTGCCGATACCATAATAGTTGATCCAAACGCAGACGAATGGAAGTGCCTAGAGGGCAGAATCACAATAACTACAAACAGTGCAGGCAACATATGCGCCATACAAAAGGGCGGAGATGACGGTTTTACCTTTGATCAGCTCATAAGATGCTCGGAACTCTCAATCGCAACCGGAGCAAAAATAAGGGAGATTCTAAGACAAGTGCCAGGTGGAAGTAAATGTTAAAACCCGGAGGCTCACTAATCGGTCTTGGCCAAAAGTACGGCCTAAAACACAGGAAAAAGTACACTCAGGTACACGCCCTTCTTAAGGCAAAGAGAAAATGCCCTGAATGCGGCTCTCTAAAGTTCGGAAGAGAGGCGGTAGGAATATGGGCATGCAAAAAATGCGGATACAAAGTAGCTGGCACAGCTTACGATGTCAGCCTTTAGTGCAACAATACAAGTTTCTGCAAAGGACAAGACAAAGGCCATTTTTGACTCAATCAGCATTGACAACAAGTTTTATCCTGAAAATCCTACAAAGACAGCCGTCTCCCTCAAAAAAAACGCCCTTAACATATCGATTAGTACGGACGAGCTGCCGCATCTGAGGGCGAATCTGAACTCAACGCTGCGTCTCATACAAGCGAGTTATGATTCTGTCGAATCGGTAAAGATATAAGAAATTCAAACGGCACGTTGTCATGTCCTCCGGCCAGCAAATCCCTCCTTGGTTGCAAGAACAGATCATGAAACTGCAACAATCTCAGCAAAACCTCCAGTCAATTCTTGCACAAAAACAACAGCTGGAAATGGAACAAATAGAATCTGATAGGGCACTTGAAGAACTGAAAAAAATCGCAGACACCGATCCTGCGTACAAGCACGCCGGCTCGCTTTTGATAAAATCCACAAAGGCAGCCCTTATCGCAGAACTGGAAGAAAAAAAAGAGCTTGGAAACACTAGGGTAACGGTTCTCGCAAAGCAAGAAGCGCGAATCAAGGAAAGCATCAAAGAACAGGAAACAAAAATTAACGAAATGGTGCATAGCGGACAAAAGCCGACCTCCTAAGAAGATATTAACAATTAAGCAACAACTGTCTTGATGAATATTGAAAATCTCCGAATTGTGGTTGACGAAAGGGAAAGAAAAAGCGGCATTCCTGATCTACTAAAGGCAGTGGGCATCAACCTTGAGGTGAAGACACTTCCAATAGGGGACTACATCGTGGCTCCCGAGACAATTGTGGAAAGAAAAAGCGTTTCAGACCTGATATCGTCTATTTTTGATGGCCGCTTATTTGACCAGTGCGACAGACTGAAAGAAAACTTTTTGCATCCAATAATCCTAATGGAGGGAAATGTCGATGAAATTGACAGTCTAGTTGAAAATCCCTTTGTGTTTTATGGTGCGCTGTCCACAATCGCAATTGACTTTAAGATCCCAATAGTTCCTACTGCAAGCGCAGCACACACGGCAAAACTGCTGGTTTCAATGTGCTCAAGAAAGGACGCAGTAAAGGGGCCGTTCCTAAAAAAGATCAAAAAATCCGACGACGTGCAAAAACAGCAGCTGTCAGTCCTTTGCAGTCTTCCGGGCATTGGAGAAAAACTCGCAGTGCGAATGCTCCAAAAGTTTGGCTCGCCCACACGCACACTGAACGCATCGCTTGCCGAACTCTCAAAAGTGGAAGGACTCGGCGAGGTGCGCGCAAAAAAAATAAAACAAATGCTGGAAAAGGAAAGTAAGTTCAGAAAGGAACAAAATCAAAAAACACTTGACGGGTAGGTGTGCGGTGAACTTGCTGCCTGGACTTGTGTGCCCTGGCAGTCCTGACTGGAGGTGCAAATCGTCGCCAGCAGAATTCCGCCAAAGTCTATAAGATGTCTTTTAACCAAGCAAAAGTCATGCTGGCTTCTCATTTGTGGCTCAATGAACACATCAATGATGCGAGCCTAGTGATCCTTGACACTCGGCCAAAGGTGGCATACATGTATGGCCACATTCAAAATTCTATCTCAATTACAGTTGAGCAGGTCATAACTATAAGCCCGCATGGAGCGCATCTTGCGCCAGATGAAAAGTCCTGCGCGGAATTGCTTGGCTCGATTGGAATCGATGAAACAAAGACAGTGATTGTTGCAGGAGAGCCAATGGACCCATCTGTTGCAAGGATTGCGTGGACGCTTGACTATCTTGGACACCCTGACACCAGAATGCTTGACATTGGAATAAGTACGTGGCAAAGCCTTGGGCTGGCGATGACGCGAGCGCAAAAGAAA
>DATIGB010000148.1:0-3707 GCA_035454985.1 Candidatus Nitrosotenuis sp. | reverse complement strand
AATGACAAGCCCGTGTTTTTCAATGACCTCGAGTCTTGCATCGCAGTATGAGCACCCATGGCTCTGGGCAAACGATATTGCTTTTTCGGCATGTTCCCTTGACACGTTATATGCTGAATTGAAGTGTGTTCTTTTATTGTTATTTGTTTCCAGAGATCACTGGCATCGTGTAAAAGAATTCGTCTTCAAACCCGTCATCGTTTTTGCCTTGCTTGCGTAATGCGGTAAAATATTCGGTACAGTTCGCATAAAACTCGCTGTTTTTTGAAGCACCTGTCTGTTCCATGGATGTCTGTGAAAATTTTCAGTTAATTTAGGGCATGTGAGCCAATTTAGCTTTTCAAGTTTGATTTCTTTAACTTGGGTTGCCTGCCTTGCCATATATGGAGCCGTCTTTTGGCAGAGAAAAGGTAACATTTGTTCCAACCCCTGGCGTGCTTTCCAGCGTAATTTTGCCGCCGTGCGCCACGACGATTCCCTTGCAGATTGACAAACCAAGCCCGCTTCCGCCCTTCTCCCTTGTGAGTGATGCGTCAGCCTGATAGAATTTTGTGAAAAGCTTTGCCTGTTTTTCCGGTGGGATCCCACTTCCGTTGTCACTGACGGTAATTCTTACCTCGTTTGCATCTTCGGACGCGGTGATCTTAATTACGCCGACTCTTGGCTTTACGACTTTTATGCTGTTCTTGATCAAGTTTGTCAAAACCTGGGCTATTCTGTCCTCATCATGCGGTACCAATATTTTGGGGCTGACCTCGCTTGAGACTGCGATGTGGCTCTCGTCAATCTGGGGCTGTAGCGTCTGGATTGACTTTAATACTGTCGTCTGGATTGGCGACACTTCTTTTTTCATCCTTAGCTGCCCAAGCTCAAGCTTCTGTGCATCAAGTAAATCAGAAATAATCTGAAGCAATGACGTCGCACTTGATTTTATTATTCCCATTCTCTCTTTTTGTTTGTCTGTCAGATTGCCAAGGTGCCCGCCTAGCAACATGTCTGCGTATCCCTGAATCGGAACGAGCGGCGTCTTGAGCTCATGAGTGATCATTGTAAGGAACTCGTCTTTTGCAACGCTCATTTTACGTGTCTCCTCTTCTTTTGTTTTGATGGTGTCTGACATCATGTTAAATGTTGACGCCAGTTCGCCAATTTCGTCTCTGGAATTGTATTTTATTTTTTCTCCGTAGACTCCCTCCTTTATGCGGGATAGGGCGTTTGTGATTGTCTGAAGCGGCAGTAATGATTTTCGTATCACAAACAACACAATTATGAAAATTATGATGTCAACTCCGATTATTGCCTGTATTGCTATCTGCTCCTCGGTTCGCTTGTTGAGCCTGTTCTCATTCCACATGTCTAGCATGTTATCAATCGAGTCCAGTAAGGATTTTCTTTGCTTGTTTAGACTTGAAAATGACTTGCTGAATTCGTCAGAAAACAGGGAGCTCTTTTCAAGCGTTTTAACTCTTAATGACACTGCCTCCCACAACAGATCAATCTGATCAAGCGATTTTGAGTTCTCTCTTGGTATTGGTGCCAGATTCTCGGCCTTGAGATTGGTTCCGGACAAGTCCAAGTCAGTCAATGGGACCTGCAGTAGATTTCTAATTCCTACATCAAAAGTAAGTCGTGCATCATGAAGGCTGTTCTTTGTGTCGTTTTCTCGTCCAATTGAAATTAGCAGGGCATCCTGGCCTATGGTTTTTGTAATCGCATGTAATTCTTTTGCAATTTCTTTGTGCCTGTTGTAGTCTCTGTTTAGTTCTGTTAGGTCCTTTACCAGCGAATCCGTAGTGAGAATCATTTCCGTGTTTTTATCAAGCACATAGTTTAATGCAGTCACTGTCTCTGGATTGTGAACCGATAAGACCTGAATCTGGGACGCCTCCTTTTTGTACGATTCCCAGTTTCTCTTAACTGCTTCATAGTCAGAAGACAGTTCTGGAGACAGCTGTGGCACTGTCTGTCCCCTGATGACGCCCCCGTTTTTTAAGGTGTCAAGAACATTATCAAAATCCCTGATTTCGTTTTCTAGATTGCTTCTGTCGTTTTCGTTTCCACCTGCAATTGAGCTTGCGAGGCTTGCGATTGTCTCGACTTTTGTCTTGAGGTCACCCGCACGGATAATCGCATACGAATCGTTAACGCTGTTTGTCTGTGTATTGTAAAGGATGAACAAATTGAAAAGAGCGACAGATACTAGTATCCCAATTAGTACGTATGTTTTGCTAATGATCTTCATTTTTAGTTACCTACTCTTCCATAGGGTATAAAAATCTCGATCAAAATATTGTTAGTGATTGTCAGACGAATTTTTGCGCGTTGCCAAAGCCGAAGTCTCAGACGATATTACCAAAATTGACAATTTGTTAAAAAACTGTTCTGGGGATTCCGATATCCAAAACAATGCCGTTGAAATCGAAAAGCACGCTCATAAGCTAAAGGGCTTGGCTCCTATGATGGGACAGTCGGAAATTGGTGACATCGCAGCCTCAATTGACAAACTGCTCAAGCTGGTGATCTCTGGAAAGCCGATCCCAGATGTCTGTGTGGCAATAAAGAAATCAAACCAATTCATGCTGGACAAAATCAATGGCTCCAAACCAGACTATATCTCGTTAAAAAACGACCTGAACAAAAAATACTCCTCATTCCTTAGCTAAAAATAGAAATTTTCATAAGTTATATCGTTTGGCTTATTCATATGGCTCGAGTGATGATTGCAGACGACTCTGACGCAATCCGTTTCATGCTTAATGACATTCTGACTATTGGAAATCATGAAATTGTAGCAGAGGCAATCAACGGCTCAGAGGCGGTGGAAAAGTTCTCGCAGACAAACCCCGACGTGATGCTGCTTGATTTGGCAATGCCAAAAAAAGACGGACTGACTGTAGTAAAAGAGGTGATGGCAAAGCATCCCTCTGCAAAAATAATACTCATTACCGCAAGTGATAATCAAAACATAATCAACGACTGCCTTAGGGCGGGGGCGTATGCGTTTATCTCAAAACCGTTTGACTTTGATCATGTTTTAAAAATAATTGAAGAGATCTCAACACTACCGTCATCTTAGCTACATGCATCACTGGCTTGATAGTGTCTTTTGCATGTTCTAGTGCAAATCTTTCATTGCACCTAAAGTGCAGGTCTTTTTCTGCGTGGCCTTGAGAAATTCAAAAAATGCTTTTTGCCAATTCCATGTGTTCAAATATGAGGTCAGGCATTTTTTCTATCGTATGTGTTGTGTTTTGGCCGTTGAGTTATGATTAAAAGCCCCGGCAATTGTCTTTGAATCATGCCAAAAATAGTAATAGACACCAGTGTCATTGTTAGCGGTCACATCACAAGACAAATTGAATCAAAAAATCTACAGAACGTTGAGATAATCATACCTGTTGCAGGACTGGATGAATTGCAGTCTCAGGCGTCTCAGGGAAAAGAACAGGGCTTTGTGGGCCTTGAGGAAATAAAGAAAATCCAAAGACTGTGCCGTGAGAACAACATCCCGGTGCAGTTTGTTGGGCAAAGGCCAAGTCTTGATGATATTCGACTTGCAAAACACGGCCGCATTGATGCCATAATCAAGGATGTCGCAAGGCAAAACAATGCAATTCTGTACACCGCAGATTATGTACAGGGACTTGCCGCCGAAGCAGAAGGAGTCCTAGTAGACTATCAAAAGTCAGAAAAACTCACCAGTGACC
>DATIGB010000147.1:0-5055 GCA_035454985.1 Candidatus Nitrosotenuis sp. | reverse complement strand
GGCAATCGATATTGACAGTGATTGTGGCGTTATGGTAAATGATCTTGGCGTGATGGATTGATCAGATAAAATTTTGGCAGTATGTGCATTTAGCAGAATGTTTGCAAGTTCTCTGTTTCGTACAGGAAATGAAAGCAACATTCCGTTGATTTTGAACCCATAGCACGATACAAGGTACGGCTTTTGCACAAACGGCGATTTTGGTTTTCTGCCCTTTCTGATGTCTCTTTTCATCTGGGATAATCTCCCACAGGCTTGGGAGATTGCAGTGAGTTTGTAGTACGACATTATGTCGTAATCCTGCAGTGTGTGGTATACCAGAATGGATAGTTTTTTTAGCGTAGAGCAGTCATTCTCCAGTCCTATTCGTATACAATGATTCACCATTTGGCGGAACGTCTCCATCATGGATGATATCTCAGAGTTGGGTTCAAAGCTTTGCTGTAATGACTTGATGGGCAATGGGATCATATGGTCGATTTTTGGATTAAACTGATCCGTTGTGTTCGATGTTGACCTTGGAATAACGTTCGGTTTAGGTCTCGCAGATTACCCAGAACCTTTGTCAGTAAACTCTAAATCTATCCTAAAAACCCTCCAAGGCATGAAGGCCCTGCTTTTGCTTTGCGTGTTATGCCTTTTTGCGATCCCATTTGTTGCAGGCCAAGAATCTGACCAGATAGAACTTCCACAATTAAACTCGCCAATCAAATTACACGTTAACGAGTCAACACTCATAGAATCAGAAAATCTTCAGATCACACTGAATGACATACAAGACTCTAGGTGCCCCTCTGATGTCACCTGTGTCTGGGCAGGTGAGGCCAAGGTCCAATTAAGCCTGGCACACAACGAGCAATTGGGAAATCTTACGCTAAGCACGATGGAAAAAAGCAGCACCGCTTCATTTGACGGCTATTTGTTTAGTCTGATCAAAGTAGACCCGTACCCCACCAGCACCGCAAACATCACGGCTGCTGACTATCAGGCTACTGTTCTGGTATCAAAGGAAGGTCTGCTGTCTCCAAAGCAGCAGATGGCAAATGGAGTCTTGCCGCAGGATGTTGTATGCCCTGACGGTCTTGCATTGGTACAAAAAACATCAACTGGTACGGCAGCATGTGTCAAGCCGGCAACTGCCAAAATACTCGCAGAGCGCACATGGGGAACAATTCTCAAAGAGGCATCAAGCCAAGAAACCACAAGTCCAAAACAAATCCCAAACCCTGCATCCACATATTGCTTTGATAATGGCGGAAAAATCGAAATGAGCCAATCCGATGCCGGCGTACAGGGAATCTGTGTATTTCCAGATGGCTCCAAGTGCGAAGAATGGCAGTACTACAGGGGCGAATGCAAACCAGGACAAACCATTCAATCTAGCCTTGAAATAACCACAGAGAAAGACCAGTACGCAATCGGCGAACCGATTAATTTCACTATAACAAATTCTGGAAATACCAGACTCTTTCCAATTGGCTGGGGATATTCAATTACAGGCCCAAACGGTGAGCATTACGCGCCAAACGGCGTGCTAAAGATGATGCTAGTTGCACTCCCGCCTGGGAACTCTATCAACTGGGAATGGAACCAGCTTGACGGCAACGACACACAAGCAGGTCCTGGACAATATTCCATTAACGCCTCCTATTCCGAAGAAGGCACAGAAAAAGAAGTCACCAGCTCAAAACTAATAGAAATCATGCCTAGCTAGACATAGTCTGGCAACTAATTCTAGGCACAAAAATTCTCAGGTTCCATCAGAGAATCGTGATTGTTCGGAATCAAACACATCCACCACATGACTTGCCAGTTTTTCGATGTCAATCGTGTGATCAGCTGAAATCAGCAATATCAGATCCGTTAACGGAAAACTGATCAGAACAATCTTGTCCCTTCTTGCAGCAAGATAGTTTATTGGACCCAGTGAGACATCAAAGGACTTTCTTTGTGAAGCTTCGTAAACAAATTCCATAAACTCCTCCAGTCTCAATCTGTCTTTCTCAAGTGGGATTATTCCCTTTTTGAATCCTCCCGCGACTATCGCACCGTCCTTGTCAATTATTCCAGCAAACCTGACTTCCTCCTCCCCCGTTAATCTCTTGCACTTGGCATCATATCCGGGATAGCGGATTTTGTGTAGAATGTACATTCACTCTTGCCCCTCTATTCCCATCAAAGTCAGAGTAGATCGAATTCTATCAATCCTTCGAATTCTCGAAGTGATGATATCTCGTACCATCTCATCTGATGGCGCCTCAATTTTGGCAATGATGTCATATGCACCAAAGACTCCATGCATTTCCTTTACCCTGCTAACTGACTTGAGTTCAGAGATTACCTTCTCCTCTGCTCCAAGATCACAGTTTATCAAAACATATGCCGATGACAAAAAATCAACTCCCAGGCATGTGCTTTTTGCAATAGCACTTGAGTTCGGTACACTCTTTCATCGCTTCTAGGTATTCGTCGATTGGCTTTTTTTCTGTCTTGCAGAAGCAAACAGCTGCATCGTCTCCACATTCTATACAATAGCTCATGTGTTGTATACGTGTTATACATATATATGGTAAATTATAGAATATCTATTAATATTTTTAATATTATAAAATAATACTATACGAACGTTCATTTTTTTGAATAAATAGCCAACAAAATTAAAAACTTGTACACTGATCGCATTCATAGCCAAACATGTTATCAGAAAATGCAGACACACCCTTATCTTTCATTGTGACGTAGTATAGCGCAGAAGCTGACACAACATAGAGGCCTGTGTTGTTGTGGCACCAGTTTGCCGGTAGACGCTCCCCGTCTGCCCAAAGCAAAGGATGCCTTGCAGCCAAGTCAGCTTCGTCCTATCTCACCAAATTGATTCAGATAAAGTTAAGCTTTAAAATATTTTTATGCAAACGGTTATTCAATTTGACTGTCACACATTACTGAAAGTCTTAAAAGATTGGATGACCTATATTAGACGCATGGAAGATCAAATTCCACGATGTGAATGTCCTCCAGGATCTGAAAGATATGTGAATGAGGATGGCATGAATATCTGCCTTTCTTGTGGCGGATGGGTGCCCTAAGTCCTAATTACGCAAGATCAACAAATCCTAGAATGGAACTGTACTAGTTCGGCTTGAGAGCTTGTCAGAATTATTTGTGTAAACGTAATGGGAACTGTTCTTATCTGAATTCACTGTAAACTCGTTTTGCCGCTATTACGGCAAGGCATGCAATTGCGATATCAAAACAAACCCATGTTCAAATTCCGCAAAAAATCGACGCCTAAACCGGCATCTTGAGGGCATACGTCCCGTTTTCATTTATAATTATGTAGTGGACTGGGAGGGAATTGAACCCTCGACTTCTGCATTGCGAATGCAGCATTATACCACTAAACCACCAGCCCTTACATTTTCAAAGTTTGCGCCTCTATTTTACTCATTTAGTCGCTAAATCATTATTTTACAGATAATCCACTCGGTATTATTGAGTAAAATCAAGGATTACGCACTGTCTGATCGGGGAACGCTGGCCTATTCGTGGGCAAAAGACCACATGCAAATTCTCACGCACTCGATCAGCCTACTGGCAAAATCAAAACCGCTAAAAGGAATCACTTTGGGGGCTTGCCTCCAAATAACAAAGGAAACGTCGGTTCTGCTAGTTGGCGCAAAGGAACTTGGGGCAAAAGTAGTTGCATGCAGTGGAAACCCCCTTACCACCCAGGATGATGTTGCGGCATTTCTTGTGTCTAAAGGAATCGAAGTGTATGCATGGTCTGGCCAAACAAAATCAGAACATGACTGGTGCCAAAACAAAGTCCTGTCGCACAGGCCAGACATAATAACCGACGACGGCGGAGATCTTAACACAAAGGCTCATTTTGACAAAAGATTCCAATCACTCAAAGTTATTGGCGGAACGGAGGAGACCACCACTGGAATCAACCGATACCTGGCAATGCAAAACAAAGGAAAGCTGCGGTATCCAATTATCGCAGTAAATAACGCAAAAACAAAAACACTGTTTGACAACAAGTACGGAACCGGCCAATCCACAATAGATGGATACTTGCGTGCAATGAACCTCCTTTTTGCCTCAAAAAAAACCGTGGTGTGCGGGTACGGGTATCTTGGCAAGGGCGTTGCCCAAAGATGTGCTGGATTGGGTTCAAAGGTGATAGTAACTGAGGTTGATCCAATAAAGGCGCTGGAGGCACACATGGACGGATTTCATGTGATGCCGATGAGTCAGGCTGCAAAAATTGGAGACATCTTTATCACGTGTACTGGAATGACCGATGTAATTCAGAAGAAACATCTGCTTTCCATGAAAAGCGGAGCAATAGTTGGAAACGTGGGTCACTTTGATGTCGAAATTGACAGCAAATTTTTGCTAAACCAAACAGTGAGGCAAATAAGACAAAATCTAGACGAGTGCGTTTTGCCAAATGGAAAGAAAATCTATCTTGTCAGCAAGGGAAGGGTGGCCAATCTGATTGCATCAGAAGGACATCCGCCAGAGGTCATGGCGTTGTCGTTTTCAAACCAACTGTATTCTATTTTGCATGTTCTGACAAATCATAAAAAAATGCAAAATCTGATCTATGACGTGCCAAAGCAAATCGACAACCAAGTAGCTATGGATGCGCTGAGTTCAGCAGGTATCAAAATAGACAAACTCTCAAAAAAACAGACTGCATATCTGGAAAACTGGTAGTCCCTATCAAAGCATAATAGCCGGATTTTAGAACAAAAGACAGTTTGACTGCTGACTGTATAATACTTGATTCCCACATCATAACGCCAAAGGGAGTATTGGATAGAAACATCGTAATTGATGACGGAAAAATTGTAGGTTTTACTACCGATGTGCCTCAATGTGATAAAAAAATCAACGCACGAGGCCTTGTCGCAATTCCTGGGCTAATTGACACACACGTGCACTATGGGGTTTACTCTCCTATTGAAGAGGCTGCAAAAACAGAATCACGCGCGGCAGCACTTGGCGGCGTTACTACTATGATGAGAATGCTAAGGCTTGGCCACT
>DATIGB010000146.1:0-3385 GCA_035454985.1 Candidatus Nitrosotenuis sp. | reverse complement strand
AAGTTTTTCGACAAGCCTCTCGTTCATGAGCAGTCCGTCCACATTAGTCAAAAACAAAACCTTGTCGCTATGAATGCTTCCGGCCACGTTTGCAGCGGCCCTGTCGCCGTCGATGTTCAAAAAGTCAAACTCCTTGGATATGGCAATTGGCGATATGACAGGCACATAGCCATTGTCTAGCAACAGCCTGAGGAGCCCAGAATTTACGCTTGTCACCTTTCCTGTGTAGCCTCCGTCGATTACCTGCTTTCTTCCCTTTTCGTTTACGATTACAAGCTTGTCCTTTCTTTCGGCTTCGAATATTTTTCCGTCAACGCCGCTTAGCCCAACTGCGTTCACGCCGTTCTTCTGAAGCATCTGGACTATTGTCTTGTTGATTCTGCCAGACATTACCATTGTGAAGATTTCTGCAGTCTCCTTGTCAGTGTACCTGCTCTTTATTCCTCCTGGGGACACTACGAACTTTGGCTCCTTTCCGAGCATTTCGCAGGTCTTTGTCACTTCCTTTCCGCCGCCGTGCACCAGTATGACCCCCTCCTGCTCTGCCACTTTTTTGATGTCTGGAATTGTTGAGGGATGAAGATTTTCTACTACGCTTCCGCCAATTTTGATCGTAATCATTTTCTTAAACTGGAGTTAGAGGTGAATATCTCAGGCCGTCCATTTCGTCAAAACCTGACATGACGTTCATGTTCTGGATGGCAGAGCCTGCGGCGCCCTTCATTAGGTTATCCGAAGCTGATAATGCAACTAGTCTGTGATTGTCCTCGTCGATGTCAAAGCCGATGTCGCAGAAATTGGAACCGACTACGAACTTTGGATCTGGGAACTTGTACAGCCCTTTTTTATCGCGAATCAGCCTGATGAACTTTTCGTCCTTGTACTGCTCTCTGTATAGCTTCCATAGTTCCAGCTCGTTCATGTCTTTTAGCATGAACGTGTGGTTTGTGCAAAGAATTCCTCGGACCACGTCCACTGCGTGTGGGCTCATTGATATGCTGATGTGCTTTCCTGCGATTTCGCTTAGCTCCTGCTCTATTTCTCCGGTGTGTCGGTGCTTTGCAGGCTTGTACGGTCTGATTACGCCTGATCTCATTGCATGGTGCGTTCCCGCAACGCTTCCTGCGCCTGCTCCGGATGAGCCGATTTTGGAGTCGACTACTATGTGCTCTGTGTCTATTACGTTGTTTTTGATTAGCGGAACCAAAGCCAGCATGGATGTGACTGCCATGCATCCTGGGCATGAGACCAGCTTTGCGTTTCTGATTTGCTCCCTGTGTAGCTCTGGGACGCCAAACACTGATTTTGCCAAATACTCTGGATGCGGGTGCTCCCATCCGTACCACTTTCCGTATGCCTCTGGGTTGTGCAGCCTGTAATCTGCGGAAAGGTCTACGATTTTGAGGCCCCTGTCGTACAGGGCTTTTACTATTTCAGTTGCGGTTCCGTGCGGAACTGCGGTAAATACAAGATCGCACTTGTCTGACATTTTGTCATAGTCTAGTTCGGAAAACGTCATGTCTGTAAATCCCTTAAGCGACGGCTGGATTCTGTGCAGGTATTCGCCCACGTGCTGCCTTGATGTGACCATCGCGATTTCGACTTTTGGGTGCGTTACCAAAAGACGTAGCATTTCTCCGCCTACAAACCCGGATGCTCCTACTACTCCTACTCTTAACATGTTATTCTCCGTGACATGGTATAATTTATTTCCTAACGTGGTTTAGGGCAAAATTAATCATTTCCTGCGGGATGTTTTTTTTGGCAACCCTTGCAAGCCCCTTGAACTCGACGGTGTTATTCACTTCGTGTATCACCAGTCCTCGCTTTTCGTCCTCCATTAGATCGATTCCCAAAATTCCGCCGCCTACTGCCCTTGAGGCCTTGATGCAAATGTCTTCCATCTCTGGCGTGACCTCGCATATCTCCGGATCGCCGCCAAGGGCAATGTTTGTCTTAAAGTCGCCCTGTGACTTTCTGTACATTGCCGCAATCACCTGATCCCCGACTGTTATTGCCCGTATGTCGCGGGGCGGGCGGTTTATCATTTCCTGCAGATAGTAAATCCTGTCGTGCGAGCCGTCTGAAATGTCGCGCATTTCTATTATCGCCTCAGTCGTGTCCTTGTCGCGCAGGGGCAGGATTCCTCTTCCCCAGCTTCCGATGATTGGTTTTATTACGATTGGAAAGCCGACTTTGTTTATCAGGTTTGCCGCCTCTTCTGAGGAGAATGCAAAATATGTCTTTGGTGTTGGCACCCCGTGTTTTTTTAGCAAAAGCGAGGTTACCATCTTGTTTCCGCACCTGTCTGCCACATCATAGCTGTTGATTACGGGAACGTCTAGGAACTCTAGGCACGCAGTAAAATGAAGGCCCCTGAAATAGCTGACGCACCTCTCAAGGACGACGTCGCCAAAGTCAATGTCGCTTCTTTTGCTTTCCGTGCTGAGCTGGCTGGTTTTTGCGTCCAGTACTATTGTATCGTGGCCCATCTTGGATGCCTGCTCTTCAAGCATCTTTTCCTCAAGTCTGAGTCTGTCAAATACGATACAAATCCTGGACAACTATTCTCCCCAGTCTTCGCCGACGCTCTCTGCTGGTTTTAGTTCCACGTTTGGGCCGTTTTTCTTTGCAATTTCAAAGTCGGCTCCGCATTCTGGACATGAGACTATCTCACCTACAGCTGCATCGTCTGGGATGCTGATTTTTGCGTCACATTCTGAACAATTCATTATGATTTTTTTCACCTCTTGTTTAGTAATTTATTAGCTTCTGTTGTCTGCAGTCCCCAGAGCTCAACAAAGCCTGTCGCCTTTCTCTGATCAAATGCCGAGCCTTTTCCGTAGGTGGCAATGTCGTGGCTGTACAGCGAGTACTTTGATTTTCTTCCTACCACTCTGAGCGCTCCCTTGTATAGTTTGAGTCGCACCGTCCCTGTCACTGTTTTCTGCGATTCGTCAATGAACTTGTCCAAGTCCCGCTTTAGCGGATCCTGCCAGAGCCCGGAGTATGCCAAAAACGCCCACTCTGAGTCGACAGTCTCCTTGAACTTGGTCTCGTGCTTTGTGTGGACCATTTTCTCAAGGTCAGAGTGCGCCTCTATCATGCACAGCGCTGCGGGGGTTTCGTATACCTCGCGGGACTTGATGCCGACCACCCTGTCCTCGATGTGGTCTACTATGCCTACGCCGTTGTCTCCTGCTACCTTGTTTGTGTATTCGATTAGCTTGATTGGGCTCATCCTTTTTTTGTCGACTGCGACCGGAACTCCGTGCTCGAATTCTATTTCCAAATACCTTGGCCTATCTGGCAGGTCCTTTGTCTTGACCCAGATGAATGCGTCGTCCGGCGGCTCACTGTATGGATCCTCAAGGTGCCCGCCCTC
>DATIGB010000145.1:0-4047 GCA_035454985.1 Candidatus Nitrosotenuis sp. | reverse complement strand
GTAACGCGTACTGTGCTTAGAATTGTTATGCTGACTGTTTTTGTCAGGGTTTCGGTTCCGTCGCTTATCTCAACCTGTCTTGAGCCGATTCCCGCATCTGGGGGTATGATGGTTTCATGCGACCAGTTTCCCTGAACGTCGACTGGAACGGCAACCTCATAAATTTTCGTGCCCGCCGGATCCTTGGCCGTGATTGTGAGTGTGCTTCCCGGTTTTCCGGTGCCTGACACATGGACTGTCTGGCCTGGCTGGACTATTTCTGGAAATTCGTTTACTACAATGTGCTTTTCTTTGGGACTGACCACCTGGGTTTCTGTGTGCTCAATTCTGATGCTGATTGTCTTTTTGTGGCCCTCGCTGTCCGCAAGTGAAAACTCTATTCTGTCTGCCTCCTTGTTCACTGGGATCTTGGCCTTTCCTATCACGTGGCCCGTGTTGTCGCTTGTAAAGTCGTCTATTTTCTCGTTGTCGATATAGAAGTCAAGCGACTGGCCTTTTGGAAAACCGTCTCCGACTATTCTGATGTTGTCGCCGTTCTTTGGCTTTTCAGGAATTATTCTAAATGTGGCGCTATCAAAGTTTACTGTTTTGGACTGGGCTGCGACTGGCGGTGTTGTAGCTGGAGGGGTGCTTGCCTGCGGCTGTGTGTCTGCGCCGGCAGTTACCTTTCCAATTGAAATGTCGTTTCCGTTTTCGTCAATCGTCTTCCAGTTTATTCCTGGGTTGGAAACTTCCGTCCTTATTCCAAACTTTACCGACTCGCCCTGGCCTACCGGGGTGTCTGTGGAAAACACGAGCAGCCCCTGCGGGGACTTGGTGCCGATCCAGTTCTTTTCAGTCTTAAACGACTTGAAGGTGCCGCCGTCCTGCCCAAGCCACATCTTTACTGTTTTTACCTGGGTGCCGCCGTTGTTCGTTATTTCTACTACTGTCGTCTTTTCAAAGTTGGTGCTCTTGGCAGTGGTGTCTGCAAAGGCACTGCCATGCATGGCTACGGAAAACAAGACGGAAAATACTATGATGACTGCAAAATTTACGCGGTTCAACCTATTCACTTTATTTCAACTAACATTATTTACTTACCCTTTTGTCAGTTTGGGATTATTCATGAGTAAAATACTTTAAGCACTATTTTGGCTTGCTTTTCTGGAACTTGGTGAGGCCGACCTGGGCAGTGATGTTTTGCTGCTGCCTGATCCTTTCCGCAATGAGCCTAAAGAGCGACCTGAACTGGTCCTTTGTCTTGTCCGTGAGAAAGTCCGCCTCCTTTAGGGATATCTTTTCGCAGATGTACCTGGCTATCTCCTCGACGTCAAACTCGTTCCATCCGTCCTCTCGGTGATCTGCCCAAACGGCGCGGATGCCGTCCAGTACTCCCTTTTTGTTCTTTGAGCTCACGTCTTCTTTTGTGAGGTTTCTGTATCCCTCCTTTCTTAGCTTGATTTCGTATGTCTGGTTTACCGCATGGAGGTAGTCGTCTGGGACCACCAGGTCCTCCATGGACTCTATCTGCTTTCCGCCGTGCTCAAGGTAGATTATCTGCAGGTCTGTAAACTCGTTTGCCTTTAGGTACTCTGCAATCTTTTTTGACTCCTCTGTGTTGTCAAGTATCACAAAGACGTTGTGTCCGTGGTTTCGGTAAAATATGGCAAGTGGCAGAACCGAGTTTTTGCTAAATGCCGCAACCACGTTGAGCGGGTTCATTGAGATGTTTGGATCCTCCAGGAACTTGTCAAACGCGTTTAGGTACATAGCATCTGACATTGTCTCTACGATTATGACGGGCCTTGAGTTTGTGCCGATCTCCCTGTCTACTATGGACTCTACTAGTCCCCTTGAGAGCCCGTAAAGAATCGGAATCAGCGTTGCGTCGTCGGCGTTCCAGTAGTCGTAATGGATCCTGCTTAGGTGCCTTCGCTTGTCAAGCTCCACCACCAAAAGATTTCCAGGCGTATAGTCAAATATCATAAATGGCGAGTGCGTCGCATAGAGAACCTGGTTTGATCCTGCCAGGTTTTTGAGCAGGTCTGATATTCCCATCTGCTGGGCTGGGTGCAGGTTCCTTGCAGGCTCGTCCAGGAGTAGTATTGCCTCCTTTAGTTCTGCCTTTTGCGTCTCTGCTGCAAAATTCACGATAAACGAAAACGTCCACTTGAAGCCCTCTGCCCTTCTGCTAAGCAGGCCGGTGTTTGTCACTGTTCCGTCCCTGTGCACGTCTGATATTACGACACTCATCACGTTTCCGGGGTTGTACCTAAGATCAACGTGTATCGGGTCGCCCTTCCATGCGGGGTTGAGCCTGTCTGTGAGCCTTCTGCTTGCGGCGTTTAGCAGCTTGATTAGCTTTGGCGGGTTGTTCTTGTACTCTTCGAGTTTTTCCGTGTCAAGCTCTGCCAGATAAAACAAGTTCCTTACCGTCTCTGCCTTGTCAAACTCCTCTGTGTATTCCAGGCCCTCTGGCCTTTTTATCTCCTTTATGTATTCGTCCAGATTTATGTTGCCGTAGATTTTCTTGTAATCGGAAAAGTAGACAAATCTTGGATGCAAGTTCTCCAAAATGAAATTCTCAAGTGCTGTCTTTTCTGTCGTGCCGACCAGCAGTTCATCGTATGTTTTTTCCGGGTCCTGGTAGAACTTGGCCCATTCCGATAAAATTTGTGGCTCGTCTGCTGCCAGCATCTGCAAGTTGTTGTTGAACTCTGTCATCTCCCTGACGTATGCCTCCTTGCCGCTCGGCGGCGGGCCCTCGAAGAACTTGGTATCAAACTGGATCCTAATGTGGTTTGGTATGGTGGATATAAAGTCAAGAATTTTTTCAGTGTAATTTTCCCACGAGTTGAGCGCCTTGTTCTGCTCGTCGCTCAGCTTGATGTTCCCAAAGTCATACTGGACTTGCGGCCGCTTGTTTGTCCTAAAAATTCTCAGCGTAACTATGTCTGGGATGTGCGGAAATTTTTCCTTGATGAGCTTTGTCTCTGTCGGCATGAGATTGAACTGCCCCTCGACTAGGACCATCTCGGACTTTAGCTCCTCAGTCATCTCGTCGCACATGTCAAGATCCGATACCCTCTCGTCCTTGTTTAGGAGGGTGAGTGCCTGAAGGATTGTGGTCTTGCCACTTTCGTTTCTTCCAACAAACGCAGCCAGGTCTCCTACCTTTATCTCTCCAGAATCGTGGATGCACCGGTATGCCCTGACTCGAAATTTTCGCAGCCTCATCTAGCGGCTATCTGCTTGGCAACGATTTAACTCATTCGTCAGACTCTGTCATGTGCCAGCTGGAATTTTACGCGGACAATTTGATAAATAGATATAAAGCCAAAAGCAGTCTTAAGAAAAACGTTGGCACTTCGTGGTACGGCAGTTGCAGCATTTGTGATCCCTATTGTATTCTCGTTTGTTTTTGGAGGGGCGGTTCTTTCTTTGGCCCTGAGCAACGCGCCAGGCGGAATGGTTTCCAAAGTCTCAGACTCTATATCGATAATTGGCCTAAGCAATGACTATTCCGCACCGGTGAACATTTCTGCGCAGGTATCGGTAAGCGACACGGCATATGACTGCGGAGACCTGTACATGACTGTGTTTGATGTTTCGGTCAGCCCAAAAAAGTCAGTCGGCCAGCATGCGTTTTTTGACCAGTGCTACGGGGCAAGTGGAACCATGCCGGTAAACGAGGAGTTTGCGCAAAAAATTGAAAAGCCGGGCAAGTACTCGCTTGTGGCGCAGCTCTTTGACAAGGACGGAAACAAATTCCTGACTGCGGAAAAGAGCATCACCGTAAATTAGATCCCACATGCGATATTATATATTGAAACAAAACCATCGGTATTCATTATATCTCCGTGATTAAAAATGGCAAAAACAAAACCCTCTGACAAACCTACAAAAAAAGACAAGAACTTGCCAGCCAAGAAGGAAGACAAAAAGTCTGCATCAAAGGAAGACAAAAAGTCCAAGGAAAAAAAGACAGCGACAAAAGAAGAAAAGAAAAAGGACGACAAGAAGGCGCCAGTAAAGGAAGAAAAAAAGTCCAAGGAAGAAAAGAAA
>DATIGB010000144.1:0-2097 GCA_035454985.1 Candidatus Nitrosotenuis sp. | reverse complement strand
AGGCGCGGTGTCTTCCAAGAAAACACCGCTCGCACAAAACACTGTCAATCCGACTCATTGCAAACTCGATTTGTTTTTTGTCAAGCCTGCCATGCTGAACTGTATTTAGTAGGCGCTCTCTGTCAACGGGTGTAAATTCTACATCACACTGGCATTTATCGCACTGACACTTCATGTTGTATTTGTCACAGTTGTGTCTAAAATTCATTCACATTGTTTCCAGGATGATCATGATGGAGAGCCAGAAACGAGAATTCTAAAACACTTAACAATGTTCAGGAACGGTTAAAGGTTCATTGCTCGTATTAGAGGTAATGAATGTAAACTACAAATTGGTTTTTCTTAGTTTTGTGATAGTATTCTTGTTTGCATCCATCTACACCAGTGTTGGATTGACAAGTGCGCAGGCTGCAAAACACAATCTGATCAGTTCTTCTGGAAAGGCCAAAAAAGGATTGATTGCGCAAAAATACAATCAATACCTAGAAGCAATTAAAGCAGCTAACAAAAAGAAATAAGGATTTCAAACCAGTCTTCGCGTTCCAAATTTTTCCTTTGTGTACATTTTTGCAAATGTAAGACCTTTAGTGAATTCAAACGCATCACGTAGTGCCATAGCAGTTTAGGAATTTTATGTCATAGCGGTTTTGTTTGCCTTGTAATGTCAAGGCTCAACATCCATATTTTTTAGCCCAATCTTCCATTCTAAACTCGCTCATTGTACAATATTTTTTCATGATTGTGGCATGATTTTTGTATAAAAGTTCGGCATTGATGTTTTTATCAGAACAGTATACCTTCCCCACTACCCTCTGGAATTTGTCGAAGGGTTGTTTATCATCTTGATCTACAATTACAGCAGAACCAACAGGACAAAGTTTCTTTGTGAATCCAGTAGCTTCGTCGTATCCTTTTTGCCCTTTTTCAGGAGTGTTTGTTAATGACAATCGAACTTTGTATGTGTCTATGTGTAATGTATCTCCATCCACCACTGATTTGACTTTTCCCTGAATACACAGGGTATTTCCAACACACAGTACAGGGCTCACTTTTTGATTAAGAACCTGTTTTTTGAGAATTATCGGAGATGTCTTTTGTTTTAGTTCAGAATCACCAGAATATGATATTGGTTTTCCTGCCTTACAATAGTTGTTGTCTGGACACTGCAAACAATGTCCTTTATCGCCGCACTCGTAGGTTCTAGAATCTGACGGACAGCTGTGTTTGCTATGACATCCGTCTCTATGTGCAGACACAAAATTTGCTGTAGATAAGAGCAGAATCGAGATCAGAAATAATGCAACGTATCGCACAACATCATAATTAGAGTATTGATTTTAAACAATTTCCAACAAATCACACTCACGTAATGGCTGTGGTTATGGCGAAATTTTTACGCACGAGTGTGGCGTTCCTTTTTATCAAAAACAACATCAGTTAAATGTCAATTACTGTGTAATTGGAAGATCAATTGTAAATGTAGTAGGATTATTCTTTACAGATATTGTTCCATGATGCTGCTCCACAATATTTCTGCAAGTAACTAGCCCAAGGCCGGTTCCGACCTGCTTTGTCGTAAATAACGGCTCAAAAATCTTTATCAGGTCATCTTCTGGAACGCCGGGCCCTGTATCAACGATTTCTACAAGTGCGCGCTGCCTTTCATTTCTTAGATTTATTGTAACGGTTCCATTGCCTTCCATTGCCTGCACAGAGTTCAGTATCAGGTTACTGAAAACAACTATGAGTTTTTTTTCATCACAGGTTATTTTTAAATCATTTTTGGGAAGGACGACTCTGATATTTTCCTGAATCGGCGTAGTTTTCACTGCGTCCGATAGCATCTTCAACACCGAAACGTTGGTTAGTGTTAATGGTGTAGTCCTCACATATCCCAACACATCATCAATTTGGTGTTCTATTCGCTGCATGGATCTGTTAATTGCATCCATTCTTTTCTGAAATTCTTCATCGTTACTTCCCTGCAGATGGTTTTGTAATAATTGAATATTGACTTTGATCACAGATAATGGATTTCGGATGTCGTGCGCAAGTCTTGCAGACATTTCGCCCAGGGTTGAAAATCTTTCAGACTTT
>DATIGB010000143.1:0-12960 GCA_035454985.1 Candidatus Nitrosotenuis sp. | reverse complement strand
GCTTAGAAAGATAATTCCAGAAATTGATCTAGCCCAAGACAAGATTTCAGCAGAAATACTTCAGAAAATCAAAATCACAGACGACGATTTCAAGGAGGCGCTAAAAGAGGTAAAACCATCTGCGCTACGCGAGGTCTTAGTTGAGGTACCAAACGTATCATGGGATGACGTAGGAGGATTGGAATCCCTCAAAGAAGAACTGTATGAGGCAATCGAGTGGCCGCTAAAACATAAGGAAGCATTTGAGTATGTCGATGTTTCAGCCCCAAAGGGAATTCTCCTGCACGGTCCTCCAGGAACTGGAAAGACCTTGATAGCAAAGGCAATCGCTAAGATGACTGAGTCAAACTTTATCAGCGTAAAGGGCCCTGAACTGCTATCAAAATGGGTTGGCGAGTCCGAAAAAGGGGTACGAGAAATCTTTAGGAAGGCAAGGCAAGCTGCTCCGTGCATCATATTCTTTGATGAAATAGATGCATTAATTCCAACAAGAAGCGGAATGGATTCTTCGCATGTCTCAGAAAACGTAGTATCACAGATACTCACAGAGATTGACGGCTTGGAAGAACTAAACGACGTGCTGATAATTGGTGCGACAAACAGGTTGGATATGATAGATGCAGCTTTGCTAAGACCGGGAAGATTTGATAGAATAATCGAAGTTCCAAAGCCAGATGCGAAGGGACGAAGGCACATCTTTGAAATTCATACAAAGAAAAAGCCGCTCGAATCAGATGTGGATTTGGCAAAGGTCGTTGACATGACAAATGGGTATAGCGGGGCAGAGATTGCCGCAGTGTGTGACAGGGCTGCGTTTTCTGCGCTAAAGCGATACATTAACGAGAAAAAGTCAATCAAGGAAATCAAGATTACTCAAAATGATCTTGTAGAAGCAGTTCGAAAGGTTCGAGTTGCTCCAACAGCTACATCAGTAGTAGCTTAATCTTTTTCTTTTTAGAACAGGAAAATATCTTTTTGATATTTCCTGCTGTCAATTTTTATCCATTTGCAGAATATCCACTGTATGGGATCATCTCATTTGGATAAAAAAGGTGAATGTAACCTGCTTATTTTTCTGAAAATGATAACGAGTCAGCATATTTTTTGAATAAATCAAGTGGCTACATTTTGGGAAATTTTCTATATTGGATAAAAAATCAAAGACCTTAGTTTTTGATGACTCTACAACACATGATTCAGCAACCGAATTCGTCTATTGGAAGTTCCTAGTTTCCACTAGCGTTTACAAATTAAAAAGAAATTATGATGACTGAACTTAATCGATTAGTTCAGTCCAACCCTTAACGAAGACTGAGTTCTTGTACAGAGGAACTGGTTGACCTACGGTGAAGTCCATTGGTCTCATCCAGAAGATTGCTTTTGTTGGGCAAACTCCAATGCATGCTCCATCGGAGATGCATCTTTCTGGGTAAAAGACAAATGCCTTTCCTCTTTTCCAGCCTTCGACTGGTTTTACTCTGAGTACATCTGGTCCCAAGGTTGTGCAGATTTCAACGCATAGTGCGCATCCGATGCACATTTGTTCACCAATGTCTGGTAAAATTGCTACTGGCATTTTATTTCAACATCACTTGATTTTAGATCTTAATATAATTTCCCTAAAAAGTTCAAATTATAACGGCGTTAGGCAATTTTTAACGCTGTTATAAAATTCTGATCGCTAATTTTTGATATTCTAGAATCTTAGAATAAGTCAGAGTTAGATAATTTTAGAAGGGATTTTTTTGAGTTGTTCTGATCGAATAGAGTAAGATGAAATTCCGAGTCTTGCTTTTGTAGCGCCAATCGATTCATTTTGCTAATCTCAATTACATGGCGTCCAATAGCTAACAAAACCCAGCCCTCGTCTTTTTTGAATTTTGAGAGGCTTCCGATCAGAACAACAGATTTTGTTTTTTGTCCAGCGTTGGCAAGAAGCATGATAAAGCTGTTAATCAGCCTGCCAGCATCTTTTTCATTCGTAAATATGTTGTATAATCCATTTAGCGAGTCAATTACTATCATGTGTGGTTCTTTTGATATTTCATCTAGTATTTGCACAAGCAATTTGTCCCATGTCTGCTCCGATGGCTGATACAGTCTTAGGTTATCAGACTGCGGCAAAATGTTTGATGCAACATATCCGCTGTACAACAGGTCAAAATCAAGATAAATTGTAGGAATGTCTATTACAGAAATCAATTTGTGAAAAAAATATGTCTTTGTTATCGCGTCATCAAACGATATAGAGCTGAGACTTTCGGCAAAAATCATTTGTTGGATCTTCCCTATGATATCTAACTGATGATTTTTATCCAACAACAGATGGTTCTTTGTGAGATATAATAATGAATTTCGATCTAGATACAACTGGCGCATTTATCAGCTCAAACAAGACCTACCTTAATAACGCGTCTTCGTCCTTAATTCCCCTAAAAAGCATCAAGGCCATGACTGATTTCATCATACAGTACAATGAATCGGGGCCTGATTCGATTGACTTTGGAATTGAGCTTGCAGAAAGATACAACCGTCTAAGACAAACCATTTCCAAGCTGATACGGTGCAGGCCGGAGGAAGTGATTCTTACCCAGAGTACTACTGAAGGAATCAATGCGGTCGCGGGTGGATTGTCATTTCCAAAAAATTCCAACATTGTAATCAGAGGCACTACGCACGAGCACCATTCCAATTATTATCCGTGGTTGCGTCTTGCCAAATCAGTTGAATTGCGTAGTGTGCCTAATGACATAGATGGGTTTTTTGAGATTGCTGAATTTGAAAGATTACTAGACGACAACACTAGGCTTGTTGCACTAAGTCATGCACTGTATAACACTGGGGCAATCATGCCGGTTGAGGAAATCGGTAAAATTCTTGAGGAGAAAAATATCCCATACTTTTTGGATGCAGCCCAGACGGTTGGCTGTATTGGAGATTATGATTTTAGTAGAGCAAAATGTAATTTCATGGCTTTTAACGGTTACAAGTGGCTCTGCGGCCCAATGGGAATTGGAATCTTTTACTGCAAAAAAAACTCGGCTGAACTGCTAGAGCCAATCCAGATCGGTGGAGAATCCGCAATGATATACGACAATGAAAAAATAGCGTACAAGGACATTCCTGACAAATTTCAGGCTGGGTTTAGAAATTATGTTGCAATTGTTGGACTGGAAACGTCCGTATCGTATTTGTCACATCTTGGGATGGATAAGATCAGGAAAAAAATCATCAGTCTGGCAAACTTGTTCAGAGGCGAAATTGCAAAGATTCCAAACGTTACTTTGTACGGCCCAGAGGATCAGGAAAAAAGGACTAGTATTGTGTCATTTTCCATAGACAAAAAATCGCCACAATACATAGTAGAACAGCTAGAAAAACTCGGCATCGTCCTGGCAGTAAGGGAAATATCAGATACGAAAATCGTGCGTGCCGCGCCTCACTTCTTTAACACGGAAACGGAAATTCTAAGAACGGTTGACGCAATAAAGAGATTATAGGCCTTCTTGTTCTTCGATTACCATCATGGTAAGAGTGGACTGGACCTTTTCGATTTTTCTGATCTTGTTTGTGATTATGCTTCTTAGGTGATCTGGATTGTCTGCCTCAATTTTGACCACGATATCGTATATGCCATAGACTCCTTGGACCTCAAACTTGATGCCTTTTTCGACGCCAAGAATCTCCTTTAGCTTTACGATGATTTCTTGGTCAGAACCCAGATCAGAGTTCAGAAGAATGAATGCTGTTGGCAATGTAGAAGTATTTTGGATGGGTGTTATTTAATATCTTTGATCATTGTCAAATAGAACTTGGCTTCTAGAATTTTTATGAAACCAATCGACCTTACGCTAACCATTTCGCAAGATATTCCCAGTTTTCCAGGATCACCCCAACCTCATTTTATTCCATGGGCTGAAATCAAAAAGGACCGGTATAATCTTGAGATGCTTTTTTTGAGCACCCATACCGGGACTCACGTTGACGCACCGTACCATTTTGTAAAAAACGGCAAAAAAATTCACCAAATTGAGCCGGGAAGGTTTCTGTGTGATGCCATTTTGATTAAAGTTAAAGGAATGCCAAACTACAGAATTACAGAAGACGACATAGTACGGTTTGAAAGCAAGCACGGTTCAATCCCTGCGGAATCTGCAGTCATTTTCCATACTGGCTGGAATGAAAAGTTGTCAAAAAAGGGTTTTTTTGAGAAAAACCCCGGCCTCTCAACATCTGCCGCAAAATACCTGTCCTCAAAGAAAATCGGACTTGTCGGGATTGACTCGCCAAGCATAGACATTGGTGCAGATAGTTCTTTTTCAGCCCATAAAATACTACTAAAATCGGGCGTTTTAATTTTGGAAAATCTCTGCAATCTTGACAAAATCAAAAAAACTCACTTTGGGATCATGGCATTACCGCTAAAGATTCATGGCGCTACTGGCTCTCCAGTTCGCGCAATTGCGTTTTAGATCACAAACTGGAATCTGTTTCTTTTGTATTTTTTGTCAAGCGGCCCAACAATTGGGATTTGTTTTGAGCAAAACTTGCACTTGTTGTGTTCGTCTAGATTCCACTGAGTAATATCAAACCCGTATCTTCCAACCGCAATATTTTTGCATTCCGGACAGTATGTATGCTCATATTTGTGTCCAGGGACATTCCCCAAGTACACGTACTCTAGTCCCTCTTTTTTTGCAATTTCATAATGTTTTTCCAAAGTTTCGATTGGAGTTGACGGAAATTCCATCATCTTGTAGTCTGGATGAAATCTCAAAAAATGAATTGGCATTTCTGGTCCAAACTCATCGTATACAAACTTGGATAATTTTTTTGCGTGTTCCAAACTATCCCCGACTTGAGGTACAATTAGATCTGTTATCTCGACATGAATTTTGGTCTTGTCCCTTATCTCTATGAGCGAATCAAAGATCGGTTTTGGGTCTGGGATTCCAATGTACTTTCTTGTAAATTCCGGCTCGGCATTTCCCTTAAAGTCAACCGTGATGCAATCCAAAAACTCTCCCATCATTTTTACAGTTTGCGGGGTGTCATAGCCATTTGAGACAAAGACGTTGAAGAGTCCTCTTTTCCTTGCGGCAAGGCCGCAATCACGCGCAAACTCGATGAAGATTGATGGCTCGTTGTAGGTATATGCGATTCCGTCTGCCCCGCAAGATACGGCAGATTCTGCCACCTGTTCTGGCGTCATGTCGGTTCCCTCTATTTTTCTTCGCTGGGAAATGTCATAGTTCTGGCAGTACTTGCAAAGCCAGTTGCAGCCAGTTGTTGCTATCGAAAAGATCTTGGTTCCAGGACGATAATGAATTACCGGTTTTTTCTCTATTGGATCGACGTTTCCCACAATTACTTTGCCATAAACAAAGAGATCCAGTTTGCCGCCAACGTTTCCCCTTACTCCACAAAGGCCTATCTGGCCGTCCTTAATCTCGCAGTATCTGGCACATGCAGTACACTTTACCCTGTCATCAGGTAGCTTTTCATAAAGAATTGCTTCTTTGCCCAAAACTATACTATTATGGCAATTTGTAATATAAAGAGAGCTCACCGTCTAAATATGTGAAAAACACCACACATGTTAAATGAGCAAACCTGGAAACCTTTGGCGCAAAATCCATGGCAAGGTAACAAAAAGGCCTACAAACTTTTCATGGCTGATTGAAAACGAGCTTGCGGGGTGCGGGATGCCAACAAGCTTTGAAGAGATGAATTGGATTCGAAATCAGGGTGTCAAGTCAATCGTAACAATGACAGAAGACAGCCTTCCTAATTCCTGGTTAGACGGAATAGAGTACCTGCATGTTCCAACAGAAGATCTGATGGCGCCAGATCTCGAAAAAATCGATAGTGCAGCTGACTACATTAATGAGCGAATCAGAAACAAAGAGCCGGTGATGGTGCATTGCGCTGCCGGAATTGGAAGGACTGGGACCGTTCTGGCAGGCTACTTGATCAAATATCAAAAGATGACTGCAAAGGAGGCAATTGAAAAGGTGAGAAATGAGAGGCCCGGCTCCATCCAGTCAGATGTGCAGGAAATGGCAGTGTCCATGTATGAAAAATACCTAAAGCACGAATGACGAGATAAAAAAACTGCGTTTATTCAGGAATTGAAGTTGTTTCTATCTTGCCATCTACTAGTTTGATGAACAGAAATCGATTGTCCTTGAAAATCAAGGTGACACCGCCTTCTGTATCCGGCTCTTCTACTTCAAGTACGGGCTGCCCCAAAAGCCCATCGTATTTTGCCATGAGTTTTGTGGACCCTTCCTGTTTTATATCCTAATTGATTTTAATTTCAATTTCCTTTGAGCTTGATTTGACATTGTCAGGTTCTGTGTAGTTGTGTTTCTGCCAGGAAGCAAACACTTCGGCTCCAATCTTGTGTTTTCCTGAGCCAAGCTCAGACGCCTTAAAGGTCAGCTTTTCTTCAAAGTCAAATAGCTCCTGTCGCACTTCGTCTTCTGTTAGTCTGATGATCGGCTCGAAGTTTTTTGCCACTTGGACCCAGACTCTTTTTTCCTTCATCGGGTTTACAAGTTTGGGGTTGCGCGTCCAAAAAAGCGAGGCCTTTCTGTAGGTGTCAACTGTTTTTAGATCGCGCTTTCTGAATCCCCCGGATGTTATCTTTATTCCGTATTTTAGTTTGAAGAGGTTATCGTATTTGTTGTAAGACTCTGTCCAGTTTTTTTCATTAAATGCGTCCCTTAACCCGCCCTGAATTGAAAACTTGACCCCAATAGTAATTTCATCGCCCTGTGAGTATTCCTCCTTATCCGGAGTCAGGCTTATGTCTGAAAGTGTATTTTCGCTTCCCATACTGCACGATGATTTATATCCGCAATAAGTGGTTTTCCGATAGAATGAATGCCCAAATAATAAAGTCGTCCACAAAAGAGACCAGCATCTCGCTCAAGGGGTCTGACATTGGCACTTTGTACATAGTACAACACGAACTGCTAAAGGACCAGCAGGTTGACTTTGCAGGCGTAATTCTAAGACATCCGCTCACAAACGAGTATTGGATGCGTGTAAATGCAAAGGGCAGCCCGATGAAGGAAATAATCAAGGCTACAGACTCGGCAATCGAGTTTGCAGGTCAGCTGAAACAGCTTATTCATTCAAAATTCAAGGGTGCTTAGATGCAATTTTGCCCCAAGTGTGGCATACGATTAAAGAAAGGAATTTGTCAAAAATGTGGCTATACTGAAAGCGAATCAAAACAAGACACAAAAAAGAAATCGCAGGAGCAGAAATCAGAGTTGACTATTCTGGATGAAAGCGACACCAAACAAACTTTGCCAACAATTACAATAGACTGCGAAAAATGCGGCCACACAGAAGCTGTCTGGTGGATGTTGCAAACAAGAAGTGCGGATGAGCCAACAACGCAGTTTTATCGTTGCACACAATGCAACCATACTTGGCGCAATTACGCATAACGTTTAACTGGAAGCTTTAAGACACTTCATTTAGCTTTGGTATTTTCAGCTAAAACAAGCGGATCAGATGAATGGAAGGCAATACTTTCGGCAATTTCCACACTTGTAGAGGAGGCAACCTTTGAGGCTACCGCAGAGGGGATTTCATTTAGAGGAATGGATCCCTCGCATGTTGCACTGATTGATATTTCTTGGCCAAACTCTGCTTTTGAAAAGTACGAGTGTGATGGCGACATAAAATTTGGTGTAAGAATTGACGAGTTTTCAAAACTAATCAAAAGATCAGACAAGACAGAAGCAATCGAGATTAGTCTTTCAGACAATATGCTGCTGATATCAATCGGGAAAAATAAGCAGTACAAGATGAGGCTGATTGAGAGCTCTGCGACAGATACGCCGCTGCCGAAGATCCCATACGACACAAGGATTAGTTTGGCAACCAGCCTGTTTGATAAAATTCTTGGAGATGTCCAAGTTGTTTCAGATTATCTGACAGTAAAGACAAATGCCACAAAGTCAGAATTTTCAGGCAAGGGAGATTCTGGGGAGGTGCTAATATCGCTCCAAAAACAACAGGATGAACTGTCCGAAATTTCGGTAAAGGAGGAAAGCATCGGGACGTACAGCCTTGAATACCTAAACCCAATAGTAAAGGCTGTGGGCACGGCCTCAGGCTCGATTGTATGTGAGTATTCATCTGCCAAGCCGTTGCGTATAGAATTCAGGGTGGCAAACATGGGACGAATCCACTTTTACCTGGCACCGCGAGTCGAAAGTTAAAAGCATTTAAGGTTTAGATTCAAATGACATCTAGTTTGAGATTAGTAGTAAAATTTGGCGGAACCTCAATTTCTACTGCAAAAAATATCAAGAATGTTGCCAAGTTTGTCCATTCACTTTCCAAAAAAAATCAAGTTGTGATTGTCTGCTCTGCAGTAAATGACGTGACTGACCAGTTGCTCGAAATTTCAGAATTCATACAAAAGGGAAACAAGGATTCTGCAAACTCCCTGATGCACAAAATGATCAAGGAGCACAAGCAGCTTGCAAAGGACTCCGTCTCAAACCAAAAGACAAGAAAAAAGCTTTTTGAAAAACTTGATTCCAACATATCTGAGCTTGAGGGACTGCTCCACGGAATGATACTGTTGGGCGAGGTCACCCCAAGATCGCTTGACTATTTGATATCGTTTGGAGAAAGACTTTCGATTGAAATTGTTTCACATGCATTGTCTGACTTAAAGGACAAGACGGTCACGCTGACAGGAAAGGATGCGGGGATTGTAACCGACTCCAATTTCGGTTCGTCAAAACCGCTCATGGATACAACTAGGCTTAGGGTTTCAAAGGCCTTGGAGCCATTGCTTGAAAAGAAAGTCATTCCGGTGATCGGAGGGTTTGCAGGGGCGGATCAACACGGACATATCACAACCTTTGGCAGGGGCGGATCTGACTACACTGCAACGATTATTGCGTCATGCATCAAGGCAGACGAGGTTTGGCTTATGAGCGACGTTGATGGGTTGATGAGCGCTGATCCAAAGCTGGTCAAAAATGCCAAGGTGATACCGGAGGTTTCGTATGTTGAGGCAATGGAGATGGCGCTTTTTGGCGCAAAGCAGATTCATCCCCGCTCATTTGAGCCCCTACTGGCAAAGAAGATTCCGATGCGCATACGAAACACCTTCAACGTGGAAAATCCAGGAACCTTGGTTACTGCCGCTCCTGATGAGGCTACAAATAGGACAGTAAAGTGCGTTAGCGCCATACGACATAATGGGCTGATTGATGTCCGTGGAGGAAGCATGGTAGGCGCACCTGGCACTGCAGCCACAATATTTTCTCTTTTGGCAAAGGCAGGCGTGAACATAATGATGATTTCCCAGAGCCCCTCAGAGTCAAGCATTTCAATAGTGGTAAAGAAAAACGATCTTGACGGGGCAGTAAATACGCTTGAG
The DNA here is from genome assembly GCA_035454985.1 of Candidatus Nitrosotenuis sp. Taxonomy (GTDB): domain Archaea; phylum Thermoproteota; class Nitrososphaeria; order Nitrososphaerales; family Nitrosopumilaceae; genus Nitrosotenuis. The sequence continues at coordinate 3,539 of DATIGB010000143.1, read as the reverse complement.
ATGAATTTGCTCGGCAAGGTCATAAAGAAAATTGATGTCACAGTAGATGTGGCAATAATAGCGTTGATTGGTTCTGGAATGCGAGGAATGGTTGGCGTTGCCTCCAAGGTGTTTGGAGCTGCTGCAAGAAACAAGGTAAATGTAATCATGATTGCACAGGGCTCATCTGAGCTTAATTTGGCGTTTGTTGTAAAGGATGATGACTGCGAGTCGGTAGTAAAGGCACTGCATGACGAGTTCAATCTTGCAAACAACAATTGAAAAACTTAAAGATGTTAGGAATCTGGGTTACTCGTGAATAAGGTTATTGTCGTCCTTGCAATTGTAATAATTTCAGCCGTCGCGGCATCATTGTCTGTTATTGATCAGCTTGCGGTTGCAGTGCCGCAGACAAAGATCCAGTTTACAAAGACAATTACCTCGTCCCCTGATCCTGGGATAGGGCAGGAAGGATTTCAGTTCGCCCTTCTCTTATCCGCAAACCAGAACAGTTTGTACCACGGTTCTGTGACATACACATCAAGTGAGCCAGTAGAAATCATAGTTCTGCACGACCTTGATAGGCAGGACGTAAACGGACAGGCAACATGGAGTGTCGATGGAAATACCGTTTACGGAATTTCCGCAATGGGGCCTCCGTCAAAGGCAGGCTCCCTTGACTTCACCGGTGCGGCATTTGGGTTTAGGAGCAAGGCCCCGTTTACTGTGACTGCGAGTGTTGATGGTTGGATAAGAGGCGAGTCAACACAGGTAATTGTACAGAAAATAGAGCCAAAAACGCAATCATTTACGCTTTCAAAGCCACATGTTGCGGTAAGCATTCCAATGCATCTCGGATTTTTTGCAGGCGGACCAGTTTCATACATAATTACAGATTCAAGCAACAAGACGCTTGGGGACAAGATAACTGGCAAGCAGAGCTGGCCGGTGGAGTTTTCGCCAAAGCTTGCAAAGGCGCCGCCTTCTGCCCAAGACACGGTTTACTCGTTTACAAATGGCATCAAAGGGGAAGGATTGTATGGATATCAAAACGAGGTGTTCTCAAGCAGTCCCTCCCAATCTGATTCGTACAGTCCGCTCCACTCACTAGTCACAGTATCATGGAAGCAAGGACAAAAGGCCCAAGTTCTAAATTCTGCAGAGGCGGTTCTAAAGGCAGAAAAAGAAAGCAGATTAAAACTGGTAAAGACAAACGTTGTGATTAACGCGCCTCACATATTGTGGCCGGGAGGACAGCTGCAGATAAGGAACAGTACCAGCATAACAGACGAATCATCATTTGACAAAGGACAGGTACTTTCAATCAGCAATGAAACAAGAAAGGTGACTTTTGTAGCGCACAGGGGGTGGGGGCTTGACGGCAGAACCATATACTATATCATAACGGATGCAACTCCCACGGGGCCGGCGAATCTTTTGGGAGTCTCTGATGCTCCAAAGCTTGCAAACGTATTATCAAATTCCATTGTCTCCGAAATGTACCAATTTAAAAACGGGATTAAAGGACCTGGGCCTTTGGGATACCAAGCAAGCATTCTATCATCAACGCTAGAAGAGGGAAACTACATCCCGATTTGCCGGGTATCGATAGTGGAATGGAGTGATCCTGCCCATGCAGGAGTGCTTGAAACAATTTCTGACATCAACAACAAAAAATCAGAAAAAATGATTGGCGTTCAGCTTGCAAGACCATTAAGCAGCGACCATGTCGTGAATTGTCCCCTGATAGAATCTCTTGGCTAGATTCTAAAAAGGGATAAATTATCTTACAAAAGACTAGGATCGCTTGGTAGGAAAACTTTACATCGTTGGCGTTGGGCCGGGGAGCCACGATCACATGACATTTCGCGCAAAAGAGGTAATTGAGAAAAGCGATACCATAGTAGGGTATGATACCTATGTGACGTTGGTCGAGGATCTCATCGAAGGAAAGGACGTCTATCGATATGCAATGACGCAGGAAGTGGAGCGTGCCAAGCAATGCATAGACTTGGCGCAGGAGGGAAAAACAGTCTCGCTTGTATCAAGCGGGGATCCGGGAATATATGGCATGGCAGGACTGATTTATGAAACACTGGCAGAGGCAGGGTGGGATCCAAAAACGGGATTAGAGGTGGAAATCATCCCAGGCGTATCCGCCCTTAACTCATGTGCGTCATTGGTTGGTTCTCCGCTTATGACGGATTTTGCGGTAGTCTCAATGAGCGACCTCTTGGTTCCGTGGGAAATCATAACAAAAAGAGTGGAGGCGGCAGCCCAAGGCGACTATGTGATTGTAATTTACAATCCGTCAAGCAAAAAAAGAATCCACCAGCTGCAAGACACAAGAAAACTTTTGCTGAAATATCGCAAGCCAGACACTCCAGTTGCAATAATAAAAGGAGCGTTCCGCGATTCCCAGTCAATAGTCATGACAGATCTTCAAAACATGGAAGAGCATGCTGACAAGCTTGGCATGATTAGCACTGTTATTATTGGAAACTCCTCAACCTATAACTTCAAAAACCTAATGATTAATCCGCGAGGTTATACGTCAAAGTATAACCTTCAAAGCTAAACACTGTTTTTTATTGCAGAGTACAGATCCGGATCGAGCGCCAGTTTGTCTCGTATCGGGGCAATTATTTTCACCAAGTGATCTGCAATCGTCTGTTTTAGATCCGATGGGTGTAGTTTTCCTGCGGCAAAATCCGATTCAAGTTGTGGGTAATTGGCGTATGTCACATTTCCCCCGAATTTTTGTGGCCTTGCAACATAGATTTCGCTGAACTCGTGGAAAATCACATTTTTTGCTATCTGTAGAATTGGGTTGTTTGGTATTTGTGCAACATCGCACCAGGCCTTTTTTATTTTGCTACTTATTTCTTCATTGGAATCATGAATGAAAATGCCGGAACCCGGCTTTGATTTGCTCATTTTTGATCCTAGCTCATCATCTGGGATTGGTTCTAACAGTCCTGGAAGCAGGCTGTGATGCACTGCAACTGGAACCTTCCACTTCATTTTTGGAAAGATTTCGCGCACAAGCATGTGGATTTTTCTCTGATCCATTCCTGCGTGCGCAATATCAATATCCATGGAATGAATGTCAACTGCCTGCATTGGGGGATACAGAAGCTTTGACAGGTCTATTTTTTCCTCGCTTTCGGATCTTCCCATGATGGTCAGAGTCCTCATTGTTCTTGCAAGTGACATGTGTTTTGTGAATTGGACCAAGTCTTTCCAGTATTGCTTGGTTGACTCGTACAGGTCGGTGCCGTGAATTATTTCAACGCCTGGACACACTGTTTTGAAGGCGTTCTCGTAATATTTTGAAACTTTGGAAATTGTTTCCCAGTTTCCGCCAAGCTTATCGTTGATCAAGGTGTGCCAATCGGCCAAAAACACATTGCATTGTACGCCCGCTTTGATAAAGTCATTAATTTTAAACCCCGTGCTGATCAGGCTTCCTAGGTGGAGAAACCCGGAAATCTCCAATCCAATGTAGTGTTTTGGTCTTGAGTTTGTTTCAAAAAGATTTGTCAGCTCTTCCTTTGTTA
>DATIGB010000142.1:0-3035 GCA_035454985.1 Candidatus Nitrosotenuis sp. | reverse complement strand
AGTGTCTATTGCTTCTTTAAAAAACGAAATCGCTGCATCCTCGCTATACGCACCTCGTTCTCCTTGGAACGATACTTTGTACATTTTAATCTCTTAATTTTATAAAATCGCTTTTTTCGTAATTAGTTGATATCTTACGGTCCTCAACAAATCCGCAGTTTGGGCACTTGACTCTGTCTCTTAGCGGAACCACACTTCCTGCACATATGTTACATTTTGTAAATAATACTCCTAATTCCGGCTCGTCTATTGTTGCGTGTATTGTGCCGTTCAGATGATTTTCAATTTTTAGTATGATGATATCATTCACTCTGGCGATGATTCTTCTTCTGTCCATGTTCTGGCAGATACATTCCACTCCCGATGAGTGCGGCTTTCCGTTTATGTAGTGTATGGCTACTGCGATCATGGACGACAATACTGCGGCTACTGTGCCTATGACGATGTCGCCTTTTTTCGGTATTCCAATTTGTTTTCCATTCTCCACCTGCGCAATCTTGTTTTTTTTATCAATATTGGCAATCCCAATCGTACATGCCCTGATCTTAATGCCATCATCAAAGGTATTGCTTCCTGCCTCCATTTCCTCGATATATCCAAGCGTATCACCAGGTATGACAAAATCTTCCATACTTTTTCCTGATTCTGTTAACTATTAATTGTTTTTAGAATCAAAGACAAGCGAATCTAAATTTCAGACTCGCAGACAGGCATGTCCTTTAGAATGTCCTTTCCGTCCTCATCCACAATTGACGGTGCGACAAGACAAATCTTGCCGTTTTTTCTCTTGCAGTAAACTTCGGATTCGTTGTTTTCCTTATCTCTTGCCCAAAAGGAATGCGTCTGTGAAAAATTTGGGCTCTGGCCGCTTTTCTCATAAATCTCCTCAGCAGTCCATATCTGGTCTTTTGCAACAGATGTACTGCCAAGCTTCATTCCCTTGATGCCGACAATGTCCCCTTCTTCGTCTTTGACTATGCAGCTTACGTGAATCCTAGCTTTTGGATATCTGATAAAATTCTTTTTTGTGTGTGAAAAATTACTCTTGCGCGCCATTTACATCATTATGAAAAACGAGAATTGGTTTTTGTACTCAAATTACTTCCTTTTCACAAAAACTCTTCGATTCAGCAATATTAACATTATTGTTCTGCAAATCCATCTTCACAGCCAGTGCGGAATCTGCAAGTACCCATCAATGCTTTCATTTCTTAATATTTTCAGCAATGCAGCCGCCTGAGGTGTGGACAGGACAGGCTTGTCAAACTGATTGTCAGTTGAAATCCGCGGACACGCAACTTGGATAAATGCGTCAATTCCCCTCAAATTACGCAGTTTTTCGTTTGTGATATCCGTGAGTGCAAACAGCTGAACTGTTTTTCCTTCCTTTTCCAGCTCGCGCTTGAATTTCAGTGCAGTAGTCTTTGAGAGCTGACCTTCCTTGAGGCCAACTATTACTCCAAACGTCTTTGCCTCCGCCGCCTTGTAAATTGCCAAAGTTGCCTTTGCCTGTAACTTCTGAGCAAACTCTGTCACTTCCCGAACCTCGTTGAAGTAAGGATCTAAAACATAGGTTGGTTTGTTTGTTGATAGCGCAAGGCCCGACGCATGGAAATTGCTTTGCCCCATGAAGACATTTGCATCAACTTGATTCTGCACTTCTTGCGCAGGATAAAACTCACATCCAAACACCTGCCCGTCGTTTAGCTGACCCTTGCCTTTCCCAACTCTCACCTGCACTCCGTTATCTTCCAGGGTCTTGCGCACTGCGTCAATTTGATTGAGGTGCTGACTGTCAGTGACAAGCGATACTGTTTTACCCTTTAGAATTTCCGCACACTTGAGCGCTACTGTCTCAAAGGAAACATCGTCAAACGCGTCTATCATCACCACGTTATCATCAAAGGTCGACATGTTTATCGTGTGGCCAATGTTGAACAAAATTTCAGCAGCCAGAGTTTTTGCGCCGTTTGAATTCAGATCACACGTTCCCCACGTAGTATCTGCAATCACATATGCGGGAATGCCAAACCTGTTCATTATGTTGACTGCTGCGTCCTGTACCTTTGGAAGAATGCCATCCGGCCCATTAAGTGCAACAGACACTGGTTTGCGCTCTTGAATTGTCCTGAAGATTTTGTCCTCGTCTATTACTATCATTTGAACAGATAATCGCCTGTCAATTTTAATTTAAATCAAGCTGTATCGTAAATCACAAATGTCTCATCGCTTTCTGGTAGTTAGTGCAAAAAGAGACAATACTGAACATAGGCTTCGATGACACCGACTCTCCAAAGGGGATGTGTACAACCTACCTTGCATACAAGCTGGTTGACTCTCTAAAAAAGCAAAAGGTAGAGTTTCTCGATTACCCGCGATTAATCCGGTTCAATCCAAACATTCCATGGAAAACACGCGGAAATGGGGCAGTTTCATTAAAAATCAAAACAAACAGGCCAGATCTGGTAAAAAACAAGGTAATTAGCTTTGTAAGGAGATTCTCTGATCTAAAAAACGGCGCAAATCCCGCAGTTGTCTTTTTTGAAAGCACAATAATTCCAGAAGAGTTTACACAGTTTAGCAAGCATGCGCTGTGGCAGCTGATAAGCAGAAGTCACGCAAAGAAATTTGCTGCAGACCATGGTATTGAGTCGTTTTACATCGGGAATGGTCAAGGGCTGGTCGGCGCAATAGGCGCAATTGGGTATAGATTTTCTGATCACACCTTTGAGCTGCTCAGCTACAGAAAAAGATCCCAGTTTGGGAAAAAACGAAATCTCGTTGCGGACAGCGTAAAACAAATGCAGGAAAAGACATACCCTAGGACCTTTAACAGCTACGATACAAAGAAGAATCGTGTCTTGTTTGCCCCACACGGACCAGATCCTGTGTTCTTTGGAATCCGAGGAGAGGATGTGGGTACGTTACTGGCTGCATCCCAACTGGTCAAAACCCAAGAAAAACCAGCTGGTCACATGATCTTCAAGTCAAATCAGGGAACGGGGGATCATCTGCAAAATGAAATTGACGTTCAT
>DATIGB010000141.1:0-19112 GCA_035454985.1 Candidatus Nitrosotenuis sp. | reverse complement strand
CGCCAAGTCCCGAACCCGGCGCGATTGTAATTGTTGGTGACGGGAAGTTTTGCTCTATCCCACACGTGCCTTCTGGCCTGTCATATTGCCTGTACCATGTAAAGAACTCAAATTTTGATGCGTTTTTTCTGTAAAAGTCGTATGATTCTGATATGAATTTGGTCTGGTTTTGCTCACTGCCGTGTACAAAATCAGACGTGCTCCAGCTTATCTCAAAGATGCCGATTTTTTTGTCAGGCACCAGATCCAGTGCCTTTTGTAGGTCTTTTTGTGCTTCCTCTGTTGTTTTTGAAATATCGTTTAGCCTATCCACTGGGAGATATGTAAATGCCACAAAGTCGCCCACGTTAACATCGGATACGTAATTAGCCAGATCTTTGGTTACTATGTTATTTAGTGAAAATGCGTTTCCAAACTTTACATTTGGATGCTTTTGTTTTAGTTCTGTGTATACATTGTTAAAGAATTCCTTGTACTGCTCCACGTCGCCGTTAGCATCATGAAAGTAAGAATCAAGCTCTCCTCCAATTATCACATGATCAATTATGTCGTATCTGCTCAAAACCGCATCGAGTGTTTTTACTAGGTTTTTTTCCAGGGGTTGGCCAAGTTTTGGCTCCCCCATCCAGTCAGGGTATGGCCCGGTTATTCGTCCATTAATTACAGAAAAATAAAGCGTCACGGCAAGGCCGTTTTGCTTGTTTAGGCTCATCAGAATGTCGGTGTCTTTCCAGTTGTACTCGTCCTCTTGCGGCTCTATGTGATTCCAGAAAAGATACACGTTGTTTCTTCCTATTCCAGTAAGGGACGCCTCAGAGTACACCTTCTTTAGATCTCCCAGCGTCACCTCCTTTGATGGGGGGTTTATGACGATTCCGAGTTTTTCGTTGTGGCTAGTCTGAATCGGTTCTGGCGAATTAGGCGTGGAGTTTGGCAGCAAGACCAAAACTGCCATTGCTACTACAATAGCCGCACCGATTGCCCCGATAATTTTTTTGTCCACTAGTGTTGCCAGTGAAAAATGACAGTAAAAAAAGTTGTGATACTAGGTTCTGTCGGGTTATCGAGACCTAAACTTGGATGCTATGGTCAGCCAGATGTACAGCCGCTATAGCCACATTCGATGCATATGCTGCATCCCTCAACGAACACCAAGTTATTTTTGCATGTGGGACATAGTCTTTTTTCTCCCACTTCTTCTGTGATTGGCATTTCCATCATCTGCTCATCAGGGATTTTCAGCTCCAGTGCCTTGTTGACCTGGTTTCTGACGAATTGGTTCTTGATGCTTTTCTTGATATAGTCACGGAGGTGAGCGCTTGGGGACACATCGAATGTTTTTTCTGCGTTTTCGCTGGTCATGTGAAGTACCTGTGTATGTCTTGAGCCATCGCGGTATACTGTGATTCCCTTTAGTCCAAGCTCGTGTGCAAGAAGATACGCTGCCTTTACATCCTCTGCTGAGACGTCACTTGGCATGTTGATTGTCTTTGAGATTGCGTTTCCGATCCATTCCTGCCATGTTGCCTGCGCCATAAGGTGATCAGACCAGTGTATGTCCATTGCAGTGACAAAGATGTTTTGAATCCATTCTGGAATTTCTGGCAGTCCGCGAACGGAGCCGTAGTTATCCGCAATTTTTGCCAGGAGCTCATCGCTGTATAACCCGTTTTCTCTTAGTACCTGTTCGAAGATCTTGTTTGTGTAGAAGAATCGTCCAACGGTTACTCGTTTTTCAAATACAAGCGCAAACGTTGGCTCCATTCCATTTGTGCAGTCTGCGATCATCGAGAGGGTTCCCGTAGGCGCTACTGTTGTGGTAAGCACGTTTCGTATTCCGTGTTTTTGGATGTTTGTGATCAGTGCGTCCCAGTCGTAACAGTGCTCCGAGTTCTGCCTTTCATAGTAGCCTGCGATTGGAATCTTGCCTTCTGGATATTCTGTTTTTGAGCACAGATCAAACTCGCCTCTTGATCTTGCAAGGGAAATACTTTCTTCCATGGAATAGTATGTTAGTGCCTCGGCAAGTTTTGATTGGAATTCATAGCCTTCTTTTGAGTTGTATGGAATTCTTAGCTTGTACAGAAGATCTGCTACTCCCATTACACCCAGTCCTATTCTTCTTGATTCTTTTGATGCCTTGTCAATTTCCGGTACCGGATAGTGATTCATGTCGATTACATTGTCAAGGAATCTTGTTGTCTTGCGGATTGTCTCTTCGTATCTTTGCCAGTCAAATTCGAATTGACCGTCTGCTTTTCTTTTTACAAGATTTGAGAGGTTAATTGAACCTAGGTTGCATGATTCGTATGGATAGAGAGATTGTTCTCCACACGGGTTTGTCGCCCTGAGCGGCATTCCTCTTGCTTTTGCAAACACGTTGTACTTGTTGATGTTGTCAAAGAAGATCAGTCCTGGTTCTGCACTCTTCCATGCAGAAAGTGCAATTAGGTCGATTAGCTGATGTGCATTTATCTCGCGAATTGGTACTCTGTCTCTTGAGCTTCTCAGGGTGTACTTGCCATCCTTGCTGTCCACCACTGCAGACCAAAAGTCTTCCCAGATTCCAACGCTGACATTAAAGTTCTCAAGTATTCCTGCTTCTGTCTTGTTTGTGATGAACTTTTCAATATCTGGGTGCCATACCTCAAGGATTCCCATGTTTGCGCCCCTTCTTTTGCCGCCTTGCTTGACTACTTCGGTTACGGTGTTGATTATGTTCATAAAGGAAACCGGGCCCGATGCTACGCCTGATGTGGATGCGACAATGTCTCCTTCGTGTCTTAGGTCCGAATAGTTGATTCCAACGCCTCCTCCGGATTTGAATATGAGGGCTGCATCAGATGTTGACTTCATTATATCGCCCATGTCGTCAGGCATGCCAAGCACAAAGCATGCAGATAGCTGGCCTAGACGGCCACCTGCATTCATCATGGTTGGTGAGTTTGGCAAGAATTCTTGCTCAGTCATTAGGGAGTAGTATTCTTGTATTCTGTCCGCATAGTTGTCGAATTTTTTAGCTGCTAGCAGTGTAAGTACTTCTTTGAAGCTCTTTTTCATTTGTCCTCTGCTTGCAAGATAGACATAGTGATTAATGAGCCCCCTAAAGTGCCACTTGTTCAGATAGTAGCTTCCGATCTTGAACTTGTAGTCAAAGTCGTCAAGCTTTGTAAGGTATTTTTTAGCTTCTTCAGCGTCTTGTGTTATTCCTCCTTCTTTTGAGAATATTTCGTTATCATACATGACGTCTCCAAGTGCGACAAGGATCGCTACTCGCTCAAACATTTGGCTCGGGCTTTCAATAATTTCATTTTTGTTGTTTCTCATCAGATATCTTGATGCCAAAACTCGCAGGCAGTTAAGATCGAACGTCTTTGAGACATTGTCAAGCGATTTGGCGTTTAGAACCTTCATTTTGTCCTCCCTGACCTTTCTTCTCTCGTGCCTGTACAAGATGTAGGACTTTGCGATCTCCCCATAGCCCTTTTCAATTAAGGTAGATTCAACCATGTCTTGTACATCCTCAACTGACGGAGGGTGCGATGCTGAGAACCCTTGCTGTATTAGCTTGGTTAATACGCCGTTTGTAAGGTCCTCCGCAATTTTACGGTCTGCTTTACCTGTTGCGACTAGTGCTTTATAGATCGCATTCGTAATTTTTTCTTTATTAAAGTTGGTTATTCGGCCATCTCTTTTCTTAACATCAATGATCGAACTCTCTATTTGTGAAAAATCTGTTGTCATTTGGTCTCCCCTCACTAGGTAATATTAAATTGAATATAACTGTGATTACCAAAAATTTCAGATTTTAGCTCAACAATGTTTACACCGTTACGAGAAATTTCACAATAGTCAGTCGTGGGCATGAAAACGAAATCAGTTATTTCATACAAAGATCGTTTTGCCAGCGTTGATTGGCTTTTATCTTACAAAGACAGGTCTTGCGGATTTCAGATTCAGCTTACAATGTACGGAGACTTGCACAAAGGACACTTGTCAAAGAGTTTTTCGTCCTTGAACCCACAGTTTCCGCAGATTGGAACCTCTTTTAGAGGCCTAAACGAGCTTAGCAGATCGCCTGCTTTTTCTATCGACTTTTTGATCTCATCCACCTTGGCGTCCTTTTCAAATTTGAGGCGCACAAGCAGCCCTCCGTTTAGGATTTTGGCTATCTTGTTGGCCTCGGCAATCTTGTCTGTTTTTACGCTCATGGACTCAAGTTCCGAGGCGGCAAGCACCACGCCTTCTGAATAATTCTCCCCATCGAGGGATCTGTTGACTGACATTTTGCCATACTTTTCACCGTCCAATGATCCAAATCTTGGAGTTCCGTCGCTTTCGCTCATTGTGACTACGACTAGATCTCCCATTTCTTTGCCCTTCTTTTCTGCCACATCTACTGCAGTCTGAATGACTTTGTAGATTATTTCTTGGCCTTCCTTCTGATCGTTGTATCCAAGTATGTTGAATACGGCTTCGTGCAATCCCACCAGATTCACAACCAGGCACACGGAGCTTCTCTGCATGTATTGGGTGTTTGCCGCAAGCACTGGATTTAGTCCACGTCTTGTAAGATCGGAAATGTCTTTCTTGCGGAGCGACATTGCAGAAAGCGCAGGCTTCATCATCAGTGCAAGGCGTGCCCTAAAGTAGGTTTCATCTTTGTTTGACTCAAACGCGAGTCTTGGCAGATTAATTGTGAGAGATTGTAAATTGATCGACGAGGTACTGTTTTTTGCTTTGACTCGCACTATTCCGCTGTACGAGGTTTCATCTTTTGAGAACTGTATCTTGCCGCCAAGAGAGATTATTTCTGCAACAATGTCTGAGACATCTGCGATCTTGCTGTTTGCATAGTCAATTATGAGACCGATCTGCGGAACAGGGGTCATCCTGATATAACTTTTGTATGCCGAGAGAATCGCTTGTACAAGTTTTGGTTCTACGCCAAGCTGAAGTCTAAAAGATATCAAAGTCGGCTCTTTTGTGTATTTGGAAGAAACTGACGAGGTTGCGAATGCGCTCACCAGCTTTTCTTCTAGTTCTGGTGTGTTTTTTGCGTGTTTTGAGCAGATTTGCACCAAGCCGTCCATTATTACTTCCTTTGACGCCTCCTTTGACGCCAGAGATATCATCATGGACAAAGACGACATGAGGTTGTCCAGTGTTTTGATTGTAGTAATCCTTGTGACTCCCAGGAATTTGCCCTTGAGGTCTATGCCGTCGTCTATTAGCTCTTTTAAGTTAAAGAATATCGTATCTGGGAGTAACGACCAGATTCCAGGATTTGATATGTGTATGTCCCCAGAAAGGTGAGAATCGGCAACATCCTTTGGAAGCGTGTTTAGGATTAGGTTTTCTGCGAACACGGTCTGCCCAGCCTTGAAGAACAGGCCCTGCGCACCGTTGTCAACGTTGTCTACGTTGGTTATCATTTCTTGCACATCAAAAACAGGCATTCCAAGCCTTGCAAGCTTGTTTCGGTATTCCTCATGGCCATGCTCAAGCAGCACAGAATTGACCATTTCACGGATCAGTGAGCCTGTAAGATAGGTAGTTTGGTATTTGTATATTCGATTTTCCACCTCTTCGGTGATTTTTTGCGCCAGCTCCAACGGAAGGCTTCCTTCTCTGACCAGCGACTGGATGATTTTGTGCGAATTGAACTCTTCTATTGAGTCATGCGAGGTTCTAACATACATCTTGCCACTTTCTATAATGGAGCGTTCCTCGATTTGTCTTGCGAGACTCAGGACGAGTTTTCCCAGGTTTGTTATGGTATAACGTCTTTCAGATTTATTGAGCGCTACAAGTGACTGTCTTAGCAGTTTTCTTAGATGGTAAGCAAACTTTCCGCTCTCTTTTTTTGATTTGAATCCTGCAAGTGACTTTAATTCAGAATATGTTAACGGTCCTTTTGAGTTTAAGATTCGTAAGATGTCAATTCTGTTAGGACTTGCCATGACAGAGAAGATCATTCTTACGCGCTTTGATGTGGACTGTAAGATGCCGCCACCCTTCTTTGGATCCATCGTACCAGGGGACAGCTCTATGCTCATGATTATGGCTAGAGATCGGGACTAAATAAGATTTATGACTAGATTATGATCGAACTTTTTTGATCAGTTTTTCTGAACATCCATGGAAAACTCTGACGTCGAAAGCGTCTGACCGCATGAAGGACACTTGTTGTTGTAGTGTTTCATGACGTCTTTGATCGACTTGAGCATTTTCATATTGGAGATCTTGTTTCCGCACTTACCACAAATAACATCGACTGACAACGAAGATCAAGTTTTTTTGGAGCTATTAAGAATCCTTTTTGAAATTTGTTAATTACTCGGTAAATTTGATTTACTGCTTTTCTAAAAGGATGCCGCGATCGTCATATCCAACAATCTTTATTCTTGATCCAACTGGGAGCTGAGACGGCGAGGCAATTCCCCCCAAAAATCCTGAAATTCTAAGATCGTAGTTGTCTATGTTCATTACGACCCACGCGTACGGTGTGTATTTTTCAAAGCCCGCGGGAGGAACTGTGATTATCGTATACGTTGCAACCGTGCCTGTTCCGTCAAGTAATTTGCCTTCAAATTCCTTGTGCCCACACTGTTGGCAGAAATAGACTGTCGCCAGGTGCAGGTTGCCACAGTTTTTGCATTTTCTTGTAAGCACTTTGCCTGCATTTACTGCGTCTATGAATTCTTGCTTGTTTGACAAGGTCTTTACACGCTTTTGAATAGATGAACGGCGCAGCTTGCTCCGGTTGCACCAAAATTATGGGTTAATCCTATGTGCGCATCTTTTACTGTGCGTTCGCCTGCTTTTCCTGTTAATTGCTCAAAAGTCTCAACTACCTGCCCTACTCCGGTGGCTCCAATCGGATGGCCTTTTGACTTTAACCCGCCGGATGGGTTGATTGAGATATCTGCATTAAGCGATGTTCTGCCCTCGCGAACTGCTTGTACTCCCTGGCCTTTTCCAAAGAATCCGAGGTCTTCTGTATCTACAATTTCGGCAATGGTAAAGCAGTCGTGTACCTCAGCAAAGTCAACATCTTTTGGCGTAATCCCTGCCATCTTGTATGCCGCTTGTGCTGCCAACTTTGTACTTGGGATGGTAGTCATGTGCTCACGACCTTGCAGGGTTGCAGGTGATCCACCCCTGCCAGATCCTATAACTTCTACATAGTTCTTTGAATGAGCCTTTGCAAATTTTTCACTGCATAATATTACTGAGCTTGCACCGTCGGAAAACGGACAGCAGTCATACAGCTTGAGCGGACTTGCGACTACGGCTGATTTCATTACGTCGTCAATTGTAATTTTCTTTCGCAGGTGAGCTTTTGGGTTGAGAAAACCGTTCGCATGGTTTTTTACTGCGACCATTGCAAAGTCTTCTTCTGTCGCCTTGAATTCCGTCAGATAAGCTCTAGCCATTGATGCAAACAGTCCAGGGAATGATGCACCTGCACCACCCTCATAAAAGAAATCAGAGCAATATGAAAAATAAGTAGTCGTCCATTCTGTACCGGTGTGAGTTACTTTTTCTACTCCGGCAACTAGCACTGCGTCGTAGAATCCTGCCGCTACATTTGCATATGCTTCCCGAAACGATACGGAGCCACTTCCACATGCAGATTCTATAGAAAGAGACGGTTTTTCGGAAATTCCCAAGTTGCTCATGATCACAGGTCCGAGGTGAACTTGTTTGTCTGCTACGCCAAAAACGTTTGATATGTAGCCTGCGTCTATCTCCTTTGGTTCAATTCCAGCGCTTTCGATTGCGGCAACTGACGCTTGAATAGTAATATCGGTAATGCTGTCATCTAGTTTCCCATACTTTGTGCTTCCAGCACCGAGGACGCAGACCTTTTCCACAACACCCACTTACCAAGTCCATATAAAAATTCTTCAACAATTTTTAGTGTGGACGTCTTGAGCAAATGTGATTTTGGCAGAAAAATCCATTCAGAAAAGAAAGAGTAGGCAAAACGCCGTCAGGCCCACAAAACGCCGAATTGCAGCACTAAAAACCGAGATCATGCAGTATTTTGACAGCAACAGCTACCTTTCATGGTCCGCAAGCAAAAAAAAATACATAATTTTGGGCTCAAACCAGCCAAAGGACGGTCTTGTTGAATGCCCATTATGTCATGTTGGAAAGCTAATTGTCATACGATCCAAGAAGACAAAAAAGCGCTTCATCGGCTGCTCCAATTATTACAACGGTTGCAAGGCGTCATCACCCTTACTACAAAAGGCAATGTTGCGTGCAACTAAAATTCCGTGCGCGGTATGTTCGTGGCCACTAGTAGTTTTCCGGTATTCTAGAAAACAAAAATGGGCAAAGCAGTGCTCCAACATTAATTGTCCCAGCAGAAAACCTAAAGTTTGAGATCAGAGTAGACATCAGTTCTTCTGTTATGCAGGAGGGGAAGTATTTTTCTTGTCTCTCTTATTTTCGGAGTGGAAATTTCTACTATTCCCAGTCCCTGCTTCTTTTTCATATCAAGTAAAATTTTTCCATACGGGTCTACAACCAGACTTCTTCCGCAGTAGATGTTTCCAACTTGATCTGGTGCGATTACATAGCATCCGTTTTCTATTGCTCGCGTCTTGTTAATTGTAAGCCAGTGTTCTTCCTTCATTTTTCCCCTAACCCATGCAGACGGTGCAACTAGAATTTCAGAGCCGGATGATGCTAACACGCGCGACATCTCAGGAAACCGCAGATCATAGCAGATCAGCATGCCTAATTTGCCAATCGAGGTTTTTACCGGAGCTGAGATTTTTGAGCCCGGCTGCAGTTTTTTTGATTCTTTGAATCCGAGTGCGTCATAAAGATGAATTTTTCTGTACGTTGATCGCAATGTTCCAGATTTATCAATTAGAAATGATGTGTCGTACACCCTATCTTTCTTTTTACTTTTTTCATATATTGTACCTATAACTTCAATTGCGTTCTTCCTTGCTGCAGATGCAATTGTTCTGACAAAATTTCCGTCAATTGTTTCGGCTTGTGACGCCAGCTCCCTTGGAGACTGCTGCAGGGTTGTATAAAACATCATGAATTCTGGAAATGCGCAGAGCTCTGCTCCTCTGCTTGCAGACTTGCTGATGAAATCGACAATTCTCCGAAGGTTTTGACTTTTGTCGGTGGATGCTTTGAATTGTATTACAGCTATTTTTGTCATGAATTAACTAGAATTGATGAAAATAAAAAGAATGGTATCTAGAGCTGGCTTCCTGCCATATACCAGTTTTCTTTGGGATTGTCTTCAAAGACCACAATTACATGATTTTCTTTCGTTTTTAGAATTTCCACTGCCGATTTTGTAATTGCCTTTGCAAATTCCTCTTTTTGCTGCTGTGTTCTGCCAGGATACATAGAGACAGTAATTATTGGCATGGTATGTTTTTTGTGCGGATTGATTTATTCGTAAGGGATGTTTTAATCTCCTTTCCAGCCATA
The DNA here is from genome assembly GCA_035454985.1 of Candidatus Nitrosotenuis sp. Classification (GTDB taxonomy): domain Archaea; phylum Thermoproteota; class Nitrososphaeria; order Nitrososphaerales; family Nitrosopumilaceae; genus Nitrosotenuis. The sequence goes on along the minus strand of DATIGB010000141.1, from coordinate 9,638 downwards.
CCTTGAACCATACAGGAATTCCGACTTGTGTGTTTTTTTGTAGACATAGCCAGAAAAGAGGCCTATGAGAAATCCGCCAATGTGTGCAAGAAAAGCGACACCCGAACCGCTTGAGCCGACAACAGCTGGCAGAATATTTTGGAATATGAACCAGAATGGCAGATACCACATTGCAGGAATGCGGGTCATTCTGGTAAAGAATCCCATCAAGAGAAAAGTGACAATCTTGGCGCGCGGGAACAAAATGAGATAGGCGCCAAGAACGCCAGATATTGCCCCGGATGCTCCAATTGCAGGTATCTGGCTGGACGGATCGGACATGATGTGGGCAAAGCCTGCAACCACGCCCCAGAACAGGTACAGGGCCAGATACTTTGCTCGTCCAAACTTGTATTCGATGTTATCCCCAAAAATGTACAAAAAGAGCATGTTTCCTCCGATGTGCATTATTCCAGCGTGGACAAACATTGAGGAGAAAAGTGGTGCGATTACCCCGTAATCACGGTCAATTAGTCCATTAACAATCTCGGCTGGAATTGTTCCCAGTCCCGTTATCATTATTGCGGCTCTTTGATTTGTAAATTCAAGAATTTGCCCGGTGAACAGGATTTCTCCGATAAAAACAACCACGTTTATTGCAATGAGGGCATAAGTGACTATAGGCCTGTAGCCTGGCGGTTTTGGATTCTCATCCCGTATTGGAAGCATTAATGACTAGTCTAAACAATGAATTCTATAATAACGTAAATCCGGCTCCGTTTTTTACAGACTAAATTTTGATTATTCCTTGTGTGATCAAGTACTGGATTCCTGAGACAAAGTCAGAGTCGCCAATCGTACCCTCAGACCACCACTTTGCATTGTTTTTGATCCATGACGGGATGGCTTGCGATGTGCCTGTACCGGATTCTGTCTTGGGTATCTTCATTATTCCCTGTGTGATCAAGTACTGGATTCCTGAGACAAAGTCAGAGTCGCCAATCGTACCCTCAGACCACCACTTTGCATTGTTTTTGATCCAGGCAGGAATCTGATAGTCGGAAGTCGGTGGTGGGCTTGCCTGGCCGGACTTTCCTATGGTAAAAGTAGAACTCCCAATTCCCTGATATGTCGTAAGCTCATCCAATCCATGGCTAATAACAAGCAGTGTGATCTTGTAGTCTCCTTGGGAAGGAAACTTGAATTCCTGAACGTCAATTCCCTCCGTAGAAAGTATACCTGGCTTCTGCGGATCATCGCCAGAGTTCTCCAGTAGAACTTTGCCTGAGCTGTCCTCTATTCTAAATCCGTGTCTGACAAACTTTAGGAGCTGGCCATTTGGATCAAAGAAGGAGATCTGCAGTGGAATTGTGTCCCCGGCTCCAAGATTGGAGTCGTACGACACCTTGGCAATTGCGCCAGAATCAAGTTTTACATCAAAGGTGTTTTTTGGCACAGTGGATGCAGGCGCGACCGTAAAGTCCATTGTGCTTGTGCCGGCAGGAATGGTTTTCGCTATTTTGAGAATGTCGTCCTTGTTTATCAGAAAGTGCAGGATGGATGTTCCCTCTATTGAATACGGATCTAGGATCAGCATTCTTCCTACTGCAGGCAGGCCGTTTACCTTGCCGTCATATGCAGTAGTGTCGGTAAATTCCTTGAAGGCTTTTGGCACCCTCACTTCTTGGTGAACAAAGATGTTTTGTCCTTCAATTCTTTTCATGTCCCAGTTGAATGGCATTGAAAAGGAGATGGATTTTTTGGATTCGTCAAACTTGAAATTGTTTATTTTGTCATAATACGAGATAATTGAAGTGTCGTATGATTTTCCCCCGAATGCAATTTTTTGATTCGATATATCGCCAACGCTAAGCCACGAATTGAACGTCTTGACGTCCCTGTCTGCAAATATGTTTTGGTCGTAGTCAATCCCAAAAATCTTGATTTCAAAATGATACAGTCCTGAGTCAAGCAATATTGGTGCGTGCACGTCGACTCTGTCATTGTATCCCGTCCATGCGCCTGGGATCTGGGGCACCTCATCGCCGTATATCGTCACACTGTTTACGTCCACTTTGGTTGGCACTATTTTGAGCGTTAGCTCCCCAGAGTGCGCATGAAATAGATTCCGCAGTAAGAGCTTTTCATCCTTCCAGACTGAGATGAAATACGACGTGTGCGGCACAGCCTGATTTGTTTTTGCGTCAAACAGCCTAAGTTGTACATAGGTGTCTCCAACTGTTTCCTTGGTTAGAATTGGCGGGCTGATTTTTATGAAGAGGGCAGCCTGCCTGTTCCCAAAGCTCGCTGGCGGGAGGTTTTCTTGCGTGAGTCCGTCCCCGTATGCACTAAAAGGTACAATTGAAAATACCTGAGACAGTAGCAGTGTAGCAAAAATCGATGCCAGTATTCTTTTAAAATTCAACGCATTAAAGCAAGTTTGTAGATATTTAACTTTTAAGAAGATTTGAACTATTGAAAGTTATGGATTAACTTGTGGTTGTACGACATGCAATGATACGGCATGATCATCCAGCAGCACTCCTACTCCTATTGATGTATCCTTTATACGAACCACAATCTTGTCAAGATCTTCCTTATCCAGATCATATTTTTGAGCCAGCGCAGACTTTACCTTTTGTTCGGTATCTGAAATTTCATTTAGTGTGGAAGGCAGTGTCACATCAAGTAGTTTTCTAAATGAGTCCTTTGGGATTTTGCCTGTGTAGTCCTGAATGACATAAAACGAGATCTTTTCCTGTGCTATTTCATGTGGTAACGTGGACAATGCGTTTGCCGTATAGAACACTTGGACATCGAGCAGATTTAGTGCATCTTGGGAGTAGTCAGATATGATTTGTTCGTTATCAAACCCACGCAGCGAGTCAACCGGCACTTTAATTATGACAAATCCTTCAACTATTTCCTTTGCTGTGATTCCAAAGACATCTTTTATGTTTCTACATGTTATGTTGGTTGATTTTTCAGCATCAAGTGTCTTTAAAATTGCATTTGATGCGGGTCCGTCATTTACCACCGCATTCCAGAGAATACCAATCTCGTAGCTTTTCTTGTTAAGTATGCTAATTGCCGTATCATAGTGACCGGGCCTTAGAGGGCCATTGTCATCTGGTATCGAGCCGCAAACAAACTTTGCAGCATATGTTATGTCTTGAATGCTTGGTTTTGAGCTGGTCATGTTTTGCCCAAATGCGTCATCAGTTATTTGTAAAATTGGAAAGAGTGAAAGCATTCCCAAAATAATGAAGAGTTTATTCGAGCTCATTTTATCACGTTATAGACAATCAATCATTATAATGTTAGGATTGCAATAAATAAAATCTGAGTAAGTTATTAATACAATCACAAGTTACTTTGACTAATGAGGTATCTTGTTGCTTTGTTTCTGCTGCCTGTCTTGGTTTTGCCCGTATTTGCAGATCAGTTTCAAGCACCAACTGACAAGGGAACACTGCTAGTATCAATATCCACTGAGCCGGAAAAGCCAACACTTGGTGATCTGACAAAGCTAAAAATCAATTTCATAAATCCAAAAACAAACCAGGTTCAGGAACATGTTGACTACAAGGTAACGGTAACAAAGGACGGAGATCCAGTCTTTGGCCCAATACCGCTAACTCACACTTCAGAAGGATCAGTAACAATTCCAGTAGAGTTCAAGGAAAATGGGGAACACAAGATAACTGTCGATATTGAGGGGCTGCTTTTCCAACCGATACCGCCTGAGACTGTAACCTTTACTGAAACAATTGGCGGCGCCCCAGTCCAGACTCCACCCGATAAGAAGGTTGGCTCATGCATAATCGCAACCGCAGCATATGGAAGCGAGCTTGCACCGCAGGTGCAGATGCTCAGGGAGGTAAGGGACAACGTATTGTTCAGTACAAACTCTGGAACAAGTTTCATGAGCACGTTCAACGCAATTTATTATTCATTTAGCCCCACAGTCGCAGATTTGGAGCGACAAAGCCCGATTTTCAAAGAGACTGTAAAGCTTGCAATAGCGCCAATGCTGTCCACTCTATCGATACTAAACTATGTTCATATTGATTCTGAAGGCGACATGCTAGGATATGGAATCGGAATCATTCTGCTAAATGTTGGAATGTATTTTGTCGTGCCAGCCATAATAATATCAAAAATACGAAATTTTAGAAAATAATTCGTATTTTGTTAATAATTTGGATAAGGATTTTTATTGATCTCCAGCCCGATCAAGTCCAATGAAGACAATAGCCATAGGCTCACTCTTCGCTATTATCGCAATGGTCGCAATTGCTCCATCAGCTTTTGCGGATCATATGACAGTCGAGGTAAGCATTCCTGCTGGCTCTTCGAGCCCGGGATGTGAAAAAACCAATGAATGCTTTGCTCCAGACGCCGTAACAGTAGATGTTGGCGGCGAAGTCACATGGACAAATGACGATTCTGCTGCACACACTGTTACAAGTGGCGATATCGAAGGAGGCCCAGATGGAAAATTCAATAGCGACCTTTTCCTTGCCGGAAAAAAATTCTCACATAAATTTGATGAAGCGGGAGAATTTCCATACTTCTGCCAGGTTCACCCATGGATGAAAGGAACAGTAACTGTTCAAGCCAGTGCGGAAGGAGAACAACCAGCGGGAGAACATGCAGAAACAGGAGAACATATGGAAGGAGAAGGCTATGCAATGACAATGACAACGGACGGATCAGTAAACGTCAAAGTTGGCTCTGCAAAACCAACAGCAAATGAGGAATTGGCCCTAGATGTCGATTTCACAGATGCCGATGGAAAGGCAATAAGCCATGTCAACTATGACATTACTGCAACGCAAGATGGAAATGAGGTTCTTACCATGTCAGGTGAACACACCCACACAGGTAATGCAAACTACAAGACCTCAAAACTAGGCTCTGATAGTCCAGTAGACGTCAAGATCAAGATTCTAGGAATCGGACTTCCAGACGACCAAGCAAATTGGAAATCTCCAAAGGACGAAACTGTATCAGTCCAAGTCGTACCTGAGTTTGGTCAAGTTGCCATGATGATTCTGGCAGTTTCCATAGTAAGCATTGTTGCTGTCACTGCAAGATCTAAAGTAATTCCAAGACTTTAGAATTCTTACTTTCTTTTTATCATTGCAATTACTGCAAGTATTACCCCTGCAGCTCCAAGTGCCAAACCAAGAACTCCAAAGTCGTATGCCTTGGAAAGATCAAGGTTTGCTCCAAGTCCGACATTACCTACTTTTGATTTGATTTCGGCAACATCCTTTTGAATCGATGACATGGCATTCTTTAATGCGCCAACATCTTGGCCTGAAGAAGATCCTGAGGGAGGAAATGCAAGAACGTCAGTGCTTTCCACATCTTCAATTTGGACTTCGCGGTTTATTGGAACTCCGTTTAGCGTTCCTTTAAGCTCAACCGAGAGGGAGCCAGTCTTGGTCGGGATAATTTTTGCATAATAATTTCCAGGTTTTACATCAGAAAGTATGTCCAATGTTTTTGTGGCGCTGCCCGATTTTACGGTAGCTTCCAAGTCCTTGAATGAATTTGTCACCGGAGTTGTGACTCCGTTTCCTTCGTCTTGGCTAAATTCAAATGTTATCGCATTTTGAATCCCAACTAGCGGAGGCTCATCCTTCCACCCTATTTCAATTTTGTATGGTTCTACGGTAATTGCCGTATGTGCATATGCAGAATAAAAGCCAAATCCCAGGAGAAAGACAAACAATACCGCAAGATTTTTCATAATAACCAATAGTCCAAATCGTGTTATTATCTTTATGCAAGAGTGGTAGAACTGCCAAAGTGGTAATTTGTTTAAATTATCAAAAGCACTATCAAAAGTAAATTGAAAAAATTTCTAATCATTCCGTTTTTGATTATAATTTCCAGTGTGCCACTTGCATATGCACATCCATTCATTGTCAGCTCAGATCCTGCCAAGTCCGCAAGCGTATCGGCTGGAATTGATCAGATTGTAATCCATTATTCAGAGGAGGTGGAAATTGAATTTAGTGCAATCAAGGTGTTGGACAGCAGTGGAAATCAGATAGACAGCAAGGATACGAGATACGTAGGTAACGAATCTACGCTTATGGTAACCATTCCTCCACTAAAAGACGGAGTCTATACTGTCACAAGCAAGACACTTTCCAAAATTGATGGACATCTAGTAGATGAGGCATTTGTCTTTGGTGTAGGTAATGTTGCGGTTCCTCTCCAAAAGCCACGCGACATAACCGAATCGATATATTTCCCAGAGGCCGGGGCGCGCTTTCCAGGCATCATAGGGCAGGTCGTAGTACTTGGATCCGCAATATCTTCTGTTGCAATCTGGGGCACAATGCGTAAAAAGAAGATGATACAGGAAAACTTTTCCGAGTTGCAGAAATTCTACCAATCCAAGTTTGCTTCTGTTACCGGAGTTGGCTTGTTCTTGGTTTTTGCATCAAACATTTTGATGCTTATTGTACAAACACTACGCCTTCAAACATCTGCTTCTGCAGTGTTGCAGACGTCGTTTGGCTCAGTGTGGATGGTCAGAATGGCAATAACAGTAGTTTTACTCGCAGTGTGGTTCCTAATAGAAAACAAATCAAATGTTTCAAACAAAAAACAAGTCTTGCTACTAGGGTTGTCTCTGGTACTGATTGGCACTACAACAATAATCGGCCACGGGGCAGCAAGCGAGCAGATCGCTGCAATCATAATCGACTACGCGCACAACCTGATTGCGTCAGTGTGGATTGGCGGAGTGATCTTTTTTGGGTTTATTTTGCTTCCCGCCTTATCAAAATTAGACGGCAGCAAGAAAGAAATGATCACGCTGTTGGCAATTCCAAGATTTTCATCAATGATAGTTATCTCACTTGGGATTTTAGTAATTACAGGACCTACGCTTTTGTGGTTGTTGGAAGATGATGTCATGCTGCTTGTTCAGTCTTCGTATGGGCTTTTGATAATGGGAAAAATTGGCGTAGCTTCCATCATGGCTGCAATTGGAGGATATAATCAGTTCAAAATACAAAAGTCTGCAGAAAGAGACATCAAATCAAATACAATCAATGTCCACAGAAAGCTTGGCAGATCATTAAAAACGGAGGCAGTACTTGGCGTAATCCTGCTTGGCTTAGTTGCACTGTTGACCAACTCATCGCTTCCCACCAGCCAAGCTCAGCAGGTACAGGCACAACAGATCACAGACGGTTTTCAGACATCAGAGTTTTCTGAAAACGCAAGATTTGATGTCAATATTGATCCATTCACGAGTGGCTCCAATACAATTGTGATATCCGTCTTTGACTCTGATGGAAATCCACTGGCGGACATTGATGCCTTGAAGGTGAAGATTTCAAATCCACAGAGAAATATTGCGCCAATTGACATTCCAATAAACAAAATATCGGAAAACAAAAATGAATATCAGGGCAATCTAACGTTTGGCTTCTCAGGAAACTGGGATATTGAGATAGAAGCAAAGAGAAAAGAGCACGTAAATGAAAGCGTAAGATTTTCAGTGGCAGTAAAGCCCCACGTATCTGAGCTAAAAACGCAGATAATTGAATACGGCGTGCCGGTGAAGGGCGCAGGACTGCTTTATCCCGCATACGACGGCAACGACACCATTTGGATCAGTGACTCATCACAGCCTCGCCTGTGGAAATTTTCCATAGAAAACAAACAGTTCAAACCTTACACGTTCGAAGGGGGCAAGACCACGGTATTTCTCAAAATAGCCGCTGACGGACTGGTGTGGTTTACCGATACGCCTGATTCCAAAATAGGATACTTTGATCCAGCAACAGAAAAATTCCAGACAGTTTCGCTCCCGACAAAATCAGTTCCAATCTCTTTGGAAACAGATCTGAACGGAAATATCTGGATTGCGCTTGTAGACCAAAGCATGCTGCTAAAATATGAGCCCAGTACTGACAAATTTGAAGAACATAAAATCCCAACCAATTCATCGGGGCCTGCGGCACTTGCGCGAGATGCAAATGGGAACATTTGGTTTACAGAGGCACAGGGTGGAAAAATTGGTGTAATCAATCCCCAAAGCGGAGAGATCAGAGAGTTTGCCCCAGATGGGCTCTTAGGCGAACCCTTTGCACTATTCATTGATTCAGAACAGAACATCTGGATATCGGAGCATGTGGGTTTGAACATAGTCAAATTCAATCCGCTGCTTGAGACATTTGAAAAAACCCATGTAATTGATCCACAGGCTGCGCCGTTTGGCATGACGTCGGACAAGTTTGGCAACATTTGGCTTGCGCAACATACGGTAGACAAGCTGGGTGTGTATGATCCCACAAGAAGCGAATTTTTCGAAGTAAACATTCCCACAAAAACCTCATTTACGCAGTTTGTGACCTCAGACAAGGATGGCAATGTCTGGTTTGTCGAACAGCGTGGAAACAAATTAGGAAATGTGGTTATCACCGAAGTTCCAAGCCAAAGGACCGTTCAGGAAAAACCGGCGATAAATCTCAGGTATTCTGAGATTGCAGCACCCATGATGATGGTTGGAATAATTGCCACATCGCTATTTTTTGTAAAAAGCATACATGATAAAAGAAGACTAGATTCACTAATCGGATAGACACCAGAAATTAGTTTGTTCTTTTCGAACGACATCGCGGTATTATTCCACTTTTTCATTAGTTCACTTGTATGTCAAGCAACGAATCTGAGCCAAAAAAAGGCGGCGGCTACTTTGCAAACAGACTAAAAGAAAAAGGCGGCGGTCAGCAAGAATCTCCGGAGCCGACAGTACAAGCCGACACAGAGATTCCAAAACATGGCCAGATATTTGAGGAAAGTAGCAAGTCAATCGCTTCTATGGCAGGAGACATGAACGAGACCGCAAAACTTGTTTCATCAATGAAAGAAGGGCTCCAAAGAGTCAGCAAGGCTGTCAATTTGATAGATATTGGAAACCCATTATGTGATCCGTTTGGTTCCTGCAGTTACAACGGGGTTGACTTCACTGCTAAATCAAACAGTTCCGATGATCCGGTCTTGGATAAATCAGATATGCAGATTGACGGATCAGAAAAAAGCATTGAACATACAAACGAAAATGCGGACAAAGAGGCTGAAGACGAAGTATCAGAATATACAACTGAGATATCAAATCTAAAGTTTGACTCGGATTCCATAAAAGATGAATTGCAGGAATTCAAAGACAACATAAAACAAAAAGAGACAGAGCTTGTTGAGTTTAGAACGAAGTTGAATAATGCCCGATTATACGGAAAAGAGTTTGCAGGTGCAGATTTTTCAGATAGAGAGTTAAACGATGAAACGGGTCAGTCCAATAGTCATCAAACACAGAGCACAGAGTTCGATATCATAACTTCCAATCAATCAATGGACATTAATTCAATACAAGATGATCAGGACCAGAATAAACTTGTAGAAATACGACAAGAAATCAGAGGAGAAGAAAAAAAATTATTTGAACTGAGATGGAAAACAAAAAAGGCTGAATCGGAGTACGAGGACAAAAGGGCTGCAAAGGAAGAGATCGAGGACGTAAGAGACGAGGTCAATGAGTTAGAAGAAAAAAGAGATCATCTAAGAGCTGAGATTAAAAAATTGGAAACCCAAAACAAAGAGCCAAGACAGGAGCTAAGGGAGCT
>DATIGB010000140.1:0-4010 GCA_035454985.1 Candidatus Nitrosotenuis sp. | reverse complement strand
CGTTTGTTCTAGTCAGCACGTCAGGCAGCCTGGACAAAGTAATGGAGTCAATAAAAAAGAAAATACTTCCAAACAAGAACTAGAATTGAAGCGTATTTTTTTAAAATAATTTTAGTTTGAAAGACTTTTGATTGCCTGATCCGCAATTGTATTTCTTTTTGGCGTTAGGACAATAAAGTATGTCTTGTCTGCGCGCTCTATTGCACCTACCTTTTTGTATGCTTTGGTGTTGATGTCAAACTCCAGTATTCTTCCATCAAGGGCTCCCTTTGCATATATCATAAGATACACGTCTCCGTTGCTGTGTCCAAGTGGAATAAACGCAAAGACATATCCTTTGTAAGAATTGATCGGCATTGTGTTTTTCATTGGCGGCATTACAGAAGCCATGTAGGAAAAGATGTCCTCTACAGAATCAAACTCTTCGTATTCTACGTGCACGAACTGGGTATTAGAGTATGGATATAAGAATCTTAAAGGCTCTTTTTCTTCCTAAGTCCGTTAAGCTTTACTATCACTACTGCAGGTGCAACAAAGTACATGCCAATGTTTAGCATCATGATTCCTATTCCATATCCCAACATTTCTGCTTCTGAGCCAATGTGGACATAGTTCAGTATTGACAAGGTCGATAGCATTGGTGTGATTGTAATCTTTACTGCTTCCTTGAATGCGGGGTTTTGTCTTTCCCAGTCAGCTACTGTAGGACTGAATGAATAGTAAAGTGTGTTAAAGCCGCCCATGAAGCTTGTTCCAGAACTGGTGCTAAACAGCACGTTGTCTCGAACCTCTCTTAGCAACTGCACCTGCGGTGCAAGTTCAGAGCCAAACGCTGCCGTTGCAATAAGGCATCCCTTCTTTTCCTCACCACTCACTGGCTTTTTGTCCGGTACGCATATTCCATTCTCTGCGTGTGTTCCGGTGCCACATACTGGCGGTGTTTCTTCTGGTGGTTGGTCAATGCAGGTTCCGCCAGACATGATTTGTCCTGGTGGACATGTTACTGGAGGTGCAACTATACAGGTGCCTGATTTTTCATCAAAGACTGTTCCAGTGCCACATACTGGTTGTTGTGGCGGTTTCTGCTGCACTGGGGCACATTGTCCGTTAACTACCTGCTGTCCTTCTGGGCATTCGGTTAGCTTTGGCGGAGGCACGTCAACTATGCCTGTGCCGGTTCCACCGTTATAGTGGAATGTGGTTTCTGCCTTTTGCGGACCATAATTTATTATAATTTTGTAGTCTCCTGCGGCTTTCCATAGTGGGCCGGAGGTGATGAAGGTGCCCTGAAATGCGCCTTCTGAAGGATGAATTTGTTTAACTGTAACAATTTGACTTGATGTACCGTTTATCAGCGGGCCTAGAACTCTAACTGTAATGTCGATAGAATTGTTTACGTCTGGGTCTTTTATAATGCCGCTAAAAACAACAGAGTCACCATCTTCGTATAATGGCAGCTCGGTCTTTACTGAAAGAGGCGGGACTGTACCAGAAGACAGTTCAGCTGCTAACGCGCTTGAAAGTCCCGATGAAACGACAATTAATGATAATACTATACTGACAAGTATTCCAGCTACTCTCATTTCTAGGCTTGTACAACAATTCAGGGTATTTATGTATTCTATAAAAGAAAAGTTGACTTGATTATACTCTTCTTGTGTCTTTTTTGACCCACGTGATCGTATTTCTCTTGCCATTTGGTTTCACTGTTTTTTGATCGTTTTGGTTTCTTGGTTCCGCGCAGAACAATGCATTTGCCGACTTTGAAATATCTGCAAGTGCGAACTGTTTTTTCCCCGTGCTTTTTTGAAAAAAACAGTAAAGTGTTTTTTCATCTCGATGCGACCAATCCCAGGTTTCTCAATATTTCTGCGGTGTGTGGATATACACATGCAGGTGCACCGTTTGCCGAACGCACAACCAACTCAAATCCTTTCTTGCACTCAACCATTTTAGGGCTGGTTCCCGACTTGACTTGTTTTAGCGGTGTAAGCACCTTCTTTGGCGGAGTGGTCTTTTCAGTTGTCGGGCTTACACTTTGTGGTTTGAGGACTGGTTTTGAGTCTGATTTGGAAGGCTGGCTTGAAAGCCTGAAGATGTTTTTTTGTCCAGAGGCGTCCATAAAGTCGGTGTACTTTAGGTCAACTATTCCGCCCGCCGAAGAGATTAGCTCGGTTCCGTCGCGGTTGCAAATTTGAGACGGCATCTTAAATGTCCCCTCGAATATTCCGGTGTTCGGCCCCGTTTCTACAAGGCTAAACCCCGTAGATGCCAGGCCGCCTGTCACTACGCCGTTTATGGTACAGCGCTTGTATCGAATGTCCTTTATGAAAACCTCAAGCATTGTGCCTCCGCTTGAGCTGCCTACAGTGTCAACATCTGGCGAGGACGGATTGTTGATCACCGAATAGATATCAATTGCGTCGTGCTTTATGTTTAGGTCAGGATCGTTTAGTATCACGGTAACTGGCTGTCCGAACCTGTATGTCCTTGAGTCCAGCGATACTGCGCCAGAATGTGTGCTGATGTCAGTCTTGACAGATGTGTCAATTGTCAGACCCACCTTGGCAACATCAGAGTAGGCAATGTTGATTCCCTTTTCGTCAATGAGTCTTTGATTCACAAAAAATTTCACGTTATCGCTAATTGTACTAAGTGACTTGATCGTGTTTGGATCAAACTGGTTAAACTGATTTGCAATTACATACTCTAGTGTCCCAGTGAAGGTACCGGTGTTCAGGCCGGTTTCTTTTAGCTCAAATCTGTATATGGCGTTGTTTACCTCGTTTCCGTTTTTCTCGCCAAATGAAAACAGGTCAAACACGATTGGCTGCGTGTCTGTCTCGCTCGATATGGATCCAGGCTGGATGGAATTGTTTGATGCATCAAAGTCAATCACCAAAAACGCTTGTCCCGATTTTGAGCTTATCAGAGTTGCCGCAGTGTCGTTTTGTATGAGCCCCTGGGCACCAGTCAGCCTGCCGGCACTCAGCAATGTGACTGGACTAGAATCGCCCAATCCAAAAAACAGCGATACTCTGGTATCGGAAAAATCATTTACTCCAAGCTGGTTCTGAATGGAACGCAGATCGTAGTTAATCCAGTTTGTCCCCGAATTGTCAGTACTGCTAGTATCGATAAGCAGGTTCTTTAGATCATCTGCGGACACTCCAAGTCCTATGGATATTTTTTCAAAGGAAAGCGGGGCTACTGACGTTGTATCCAGCACAAGTCTGTCAGAGTTTTTGTCTGGAACAGTGGACGGAATCGCCGTTCCCCCAGAGAGGCTGTCAGTCGAGGAGGCGTAGAACTTGACGCTTGCCGCATTTCCCAAGGTCACAGGATTTCCTATTGTCAGGCTCGGAATTAGTGCCGAGCTCCTAAAGACATCAAGCTTGTCCTTGGATGCCGGGTTTATGTTTTGGTCAGCGTCCACCACTGTGAGCGGAATTCTCTGTCCTGAGAGAACAGGAACAGTACCAAGCGAGATGCTTGCGGTGTTTAGGCCCGAAACTATGGAGTATGACGCCAGGTTATACTCTATTGTTGCAGACTGGCCCCTTGGCGCGCTTGAGAGAATTTTGATGTTTGATTGGGAGCTGTCGTCTGCGCTTTCAAACACTCCGGTGTTTGGCTCCGTCTCAACAAAGGTCACTATTTTTGAGTATGTCGTAGTTCCGTCAGATGCGGTACTTTGCTGAAAGCCATTTGGTACAAGTTGCGCTACCTGTCCGAGTGTCATCGTAAGTTTGCCATTTTTTTCAAATCCCAGGCTTGAAAGATGCGGGATGAGGTTGACAAGACCTGCTCCCCCACTTGCAGAGCTTGTGCCGGATTCGGTAAATGCCTCGTAGAATACGGTTTGCGGATCAATGTTGAATGTCCAAGAATCCCTCGATGTCGGATCCTGGTTTAGCTGCATGTCACTGATTGTTGCAAACACGTGTGCGCCCGGTGGATAATTGTTTCTATCAAGGTTTAGCGAAATATTTGTCATGTCGTCATAGGTC
>DATIGB010000139.1:0-2090 GCA_035454985.1 Candidatus Nitrosotenuis sp. | reverse complement strand
TTGCAACCTTGATATTCTGGTTTTAGCGGAATTTCGAACTCTGGTACCTTGAACACCTTGAGAAATACTGCCTTCATCGGCTTGTCTTTCATCCAGTTTCTTCTTGTTGCTATGTATGCGTCACTCCAAATATGGAATTGTGATAATTGTCCAATTTTATCGTCTGACAATACGTCTGACTCTGCCATGACCTCTGCATATGACGTGATCTGGTTTTGTCCCTCTTTTGGTTTTTTTGCCATTGCCAGATCCAAATATTTGTGAAACTGCGGCTTTAGGCTGTCATACGTTTGGTGCTCAAATGTTGGGAAAAGAATAAACTTTTTTGACTCTACTACAAATCCAGACGCAACTTCTAGTATTCCTCCTTTTCGCAAAATAACTGTCTGGTCTCCTGACTCTAGTGCTTTGACAACTGTTGCCCACTCTTTTAGTCCGTTCATCTATCCAAGACTTGCAATTAGCGGAATAATATCCTTCTTGACGCAGACAATCATCGGCGTGTCTCTTTCGATGTATCTGGAAACTTGAGTTTCGCGCAATTCCATTATCAAATCTTGAAACGCGTGGAGATCGTCTGTCTCAAACGCCAACATAAAGTCTTCGTCATGTATCCCAAAGGAATACGTCGTGTTCAGGACTACCTGTGGGAACTTTTGCCCAACCACAATGTGCTCATCCATCATTTTCTTTCTCTGCTCCACTGGCAATAGGTACCATTCCCTTGTCTTGACAAATGGGTAGACAATTACGTATTTTCGCGGGTCGTTTCCCTCAACAAACGACGAAACCTTTCCTACTTTTGCGTACATCGACGATCTGGTTGATGAAAGATAAACATGAGATGGAATGATGTATTTGCCAAACACTGTCAAATAGATCTTTGAGACCACTTCCTGGATTGCCTCGACATTATCTGCTGCAAACCAGAACAAAAACTCGGCATCGTCTCTTAGCCCTAGTGTGGAATAAGACCTGAACTTTACCTTGGAGTTTCGAATCACGTGCTCAATTTCCTTAGCAGACTCTTCTTTTGCCAGATCTGCCATCCATCTCCATTTTGGATCTATTTTGAAAAACGAGAAGTTGAAAAAGGTCCGATTCTGTTCTGCCATGCTAGGGCTTTTCTGTAACCATATTTAACAATAATCCATTTTTTCAAGATAGAAAGCATCTTGCGTCAATCTGGATGAATGCTTAACTATTTTTGCCGTCCATTACATGGCATGGAACGCCGCCTTTTGTTTCTGTGTACTTGCACAGGCCTTGAGTTAATGACTGCACTTGGGGTAACTGCGTACCTGACATATCTTGGTCAAACGACCCTGGCATTAATTTCGGCAATCATATTTGCAAAGGTCATCGTCTTTCATTTTACAATTGACATCTATGACAGGCTCAAATCCAGGAAAACTCTGCACTCGCGCAATATTTTGAAACCTTAATTTTGCACCAATCCATATGATATCCATTGAGCTATCTTGGAAATCCAATAGATGTCATAAAAAGACTCTATACTGAACAAAAATGGCATGAGATATTCACATTCTGTCAAAACATGTTGGAATCCGACCCAAAGGATCTTGTCGCATTGCAAAACATGGCGACTGCACTACTTCAGGTTGGAAAATACGATGACGTAATATCCTACTGTGACGTTGTCCTACAAATGAATCCGCTTGACGAGTATGCCCTAAAAAACAAAATATTTGCACTCGAGCGGCTCAAAAAATATGATCAGGTGATTCTGTGCTGTGACAAGCTTTTTGAAAAAAACCAAAACGACTCGTGGGCATTTGATAGCAAAGGACTGGCATTAAATGAGCTGAATAGGCATGAGGAGGCAATCTCAAGCTACGACGCGTCACTAAAAATTGATCCAAACAACACAACTGCCCTGATGAACAAAGCGATCACTTTGTCCCACTTGCAAAGACATGCGGACGCAATCCCGCTCTATGACAAAGCACAGCTCGTAGATAATACCATCAAAGAGGCGTGTCTGGCAAAATCCGATGCATACACAAAACTAGGAAAGGCAGACGAGGCGTTTCTGGCGGCCCAAGGCTTGTTGGTAAGTGATATAGTGA
>DATIGB010000138.1:0-2942 GCA_035454985.1 Candidatus Nitrosotenuis sp. | reverse complement strand
TTAAAATCTCTGTTTTTGTGTATTTGGGATTATTGGATAAAGCAGCAAAACGTCTTTTGAGGGAAAATCTTTCTAATGCTTTCTCAGGGATTGATGGGTGGCGGGCACTGCATCTGATCGCCTGGCAGTGGGGGTTCTAATCGGAACAGCTTGCCGGTGCAATAGGCATAGTTACCGGTTGTATGAAGAAGCCTTCCTGCAGTACCAAACGTGGTGCTCAGATTACTCATCTGGTCATGTGTTTGTTTTATCAGATTAATCATGTCGGTTTCAAGTTTCTCAATCATGTCTGCCGTGGTATTGAGTGCATTACTTGCGTCACTCAAAGCCTGGGGAACACTTGTAGACAGTGACAGGTGATATGGATTTCCAGGATCGTTAATGTCTGGATAAGCAACATCATGACCAAAGACCTGAAAAGTCAGCGGATTCATGGCGACGCCGGATGGAACCTCGATTTTTATCGAGTTGGCAACCTTTCTTAACGTAAATGCAGCCCACCTTAACGCTGTTTTTGCTCCCTCATTGCTAAATGGAAGTGGGGCAGGAATCGAGCTGGACGGAAACGTGGTATTGCTTAACATTATGGCTATTTCTCTGGTGATTTTTTCAGCGTTGATTGGATTTCCGCCATCGTCCTTTAGCATCTTGCTCACGTCAGATGCGAAAGCGCCGCTTTTTTTCAGATCGTCGCCCACCTGCGGGAGCAACTCGGGGAGTTTTTTCAACAATGGCTCCAAGACGTTGCTGTGGCTCCAAAACAAAATCATCAAACGGATAAATGCAGATATGCTTGACAACATCGATCATCTGTTCACTGCATATTCATTGTGTTTCTTTGAAAAAAGCTGTCAAAGAGATGAAATTTTGTTATTTTCCCACCTTGGCAATAAGTTTCCATCATATGGTACTAGTTGTTTTGATCTTAGAAAATATTTATCGTTTTGCCAAAATAAAATCCCAAAAAAGTCCATCCTATGCTCCAGACGCACGAGCCAGCAAAGGTGTAGATGAGGAATTTTACGGGCCTCATTCCAAGTAGGCCTGCAGGAATCGATATCAGCTCCCTTAGCACCGGCACCATTCTGCAAAAAAAGACCATTTTTTCTCCATATCTCTCAAACCACTGCTCCGCCTTTACCAGACGCTTTTCTGAAATTCTTGTGTGCCTTAGGTGTTTTAGAATTGCGTCCCGTCCAAGCTTTAGCGAAATTACATACAGTGCAATGGATGCAACCGTGGCACCTGCGCCACCGGCAAGCCCGACCAGCGCCACTTCAAAAACACTCATGTGGTTTTGCGATGCAACAAAACCAGCCAGTGGATACAACACCTCGCTTGGAATTATCGGTATTGTGGTTGCAATTATTGCACCGATAAATACTCCTCCGTACAGGTAATCGGATACCAGCGCAGTCACCCACTGTACCAGTGTTTCTAGCAACTTTGGCCCTCGGTTAGGTAATAGTGAAGTTCTGTATAGCACTCTGTGCAGTATTCCTGATCATTGGTGTGTGCGCAATCGTATGTCTTGTTCGTGTCCTTGTTGCATTTGGCGCAGACTGTCATGCTATTTTCGGATTTTTACTACTCCGAGTCCAATAATAAATGCCCCGACACCAATTAGTGGAACCGATTCAGCTATTGCATTTCTTCCCGTATTGGCAGCTTCTGCAGAAGGCGGCATTGAAATTACGACTGCCCCTCCCACTATTATCAGAATTCCTACTACAAACAGCATTATTGCAAGCGGCTTTGACGACTCTTTTCTTGATATGAAAAACCCAATTATTGGCAAAATCATGGCAGGACCGCCTAGTGCCATCCCCCTTATCTTGTGATCAAACTGCAAAAACCCCGTTCCGGTTCCGCCGCCCGCGGCAACATCTGCACCATATATCACAAGCAGTGCTATTGAAATCCCAGTCATAATTAGAGCAGCTTTTATTGCCATGATTCGCCGTCAGTTTAATTAATTAATAAACCGTACTGGTTACAACCGTTCTAAAAAAATCAAGTGTACCCATATGCCTAGATCTGACCTGCAAAAGTGTCCCGTTTTGGTATGTCCTAAAAATTCTTGGGAAGCCTGATGATGAATGTGGTCGGATTGTTCTTTACCGCGATGCTTCCTCCGTGCTGCTCGACTATTTTTTTGCAAATTGACAAGCCAAGCCCAGTTCCTGTCTGTTTTGTTGTGAACAACGGATCAAATATTTTTGTCATCTCGCTTTGAGGAATTCCAGGACCGGTATCCTCAAATGCAATTATTGTGTTAGAGCCGTTATCCAGTATTCTCACATTGACTGTTCCCTTGTTGTCAGTTGCCTGGGCTGCGTTGACCAAAAGATTTGTGAATACTGCTTCCATCTTTCTTGTATCTACGTTTATTTTCATGTCGCTGTTCTCGACGTTGATTTTAATGCCATTTGAAAAGTTTCCATCTGATATTGCCTGGTTGATCAGCTTTGTAATCTGGCATGTCTGCAAGTTGAGCTTCGTTGAGCGCCCATACTCCAGGACATCATCCACCTGATGTGAAATTCTCTCTATTGCCCGGTGCAGCTTGCCGTAGTAGACTATTTTTTCCTCAATCCGCATCTTTTGCTTGTTTTCCATCACCTCAACTACGTTTTTGATTGTTGAGAGCGGGTTTCTTAGGTCGTGTGCCATTCTTGACGCAAGCTCGCCAATTATCGCAAGCTTTTGTGACTTGATCAGTTCCTCTGTTTTTTCGTTTATCTGCCTTTCCAGCTGGACCTTTTGAAGTTCCAACTCCTTTTCTTTTAAGACAACTTTGTCTAAGTTCTTTTTAAGATCCTCCGACAGCTTGCTGTTTTCTATTTTCTGCTCTTCCAGCTCCTGGTTGTGCTTTTCGAGTTCCTCGTTTCTGATGCTCAGGTTTGTTGTGAGGTCTTGCAAGAATTCTATCTTTTCTTTCA